>JAHIVM010000044.1 GCA_018816665.1 Candidatus Zixiibacteriota bacterium | reverse complement strand
TACACTGACAAACAGGACCTGTGCAGGCGGCAGCAGGATGTGCAGCTTCTCCATCGGATGAAGTCTGACAGGCTGCGCGCCCCGGTTTTTCCCGGTTCGTGAAACGGCGGCAATCTCCATTCCCAGACCTCTGGCTGCCTGCGCTATTCGTTGGCCGATCTCACCGTACCCCAGAATCAGGCAGGTCCGGCCGTCGAGCAGGGGAACGCTGCTCGACGTGTAGCGGGGAGTCCAGTCGCCGGAACGGAAGTGGCGATCGATCGGCAGTACCTGCTTGGCGGCGCTCAGCATGAGAGCCATGGCCATCTCGGCGGTGGGACCCGCATTGTGGTGGATATTGTGAACCGATACGTGCGGGTACTCCAGAAGCAGATCACGGGTGGCCGCGGGCAGACCCGCCCAGGGAATGATCAGGGCTCGCAAGCGGGGCGCGGCGTCGAGGAACGTTCGCTCCGGCACACCCGAAATCAGAATCTCGTATTCGGCCGGATCCGGGACCGTCGTGCCGCAGGTGAACGTGATGCCGGGAAGGCGCCACGACTGCAGTCCTTTTACGTAGGTCTCTGCGGGGTCATCCTGAATGTGTACGTTCAGCATCTCGTGAGGTCTCCTGGTTTGGCCCGACTGTGATGTGTCTCCAATGTACGGACGGATATCACCAGGTCCAACGTCGTTTTATTTGGTTTCCCCCCGGCCCCGGTTTCTGTATATATTGGGGCCTGAACACAATAGCGCCGCGGCGGTTGAACGGAGCAGGATGGCCAAAAACAACCCGGAAACACAAGCGACTTCGGTGATTCTTGATAGTGTGGCCGATGGTGTTTTTACAGTGGACAAGGAGTGGCGGATAACGTCGTTCAACAGGGCCGCCGAAAACATCACCGGTATCTCACGTTCCGACGCCATCGGCCAGCGTTGCTGTGACATCTTCAAGGCCTCGATTTGCGAAAACGACTGCGCCCTGCGAGCGACTCTCGATACCCGGAAAAACGTCACCGACAAGGCGATCTACATCATTGATGCCTCGGGGCGACGGGTCCCCATTAGCATTTCCACGGCCATTCTTCGAGACAGCGACGGCCAGGTGATCGGCGGCGTGGAGACCTTTCGCGATCTGAGCGACCTGGAAGAGTTGCGTCGCGCCCTTGACCAGCGATACTCGTTTCAGGAAATCGTCGCCAAGAGCAGTGCGATGCTGCGCATTTTTGACACCCTTCCCGTCATCGCAGAGAGTGACAGCACGGTGCTGATTGAAGGTGAAAGCGGTACCGGCAAAGAACTGATCGCCCGGGCCATACACAACCTGTCCCATCGGGCCGACAAACCGGTGGTTGCGATCAACTGCGGCGCACTGCCCGACACGCTTCTGGAAAGCGAGTTGTTCGGCCATACGGCCGGTGCGTTTACCGATGCTCGCACCGCTCGCGCCGGGCGATTCGCCCGGGCGGAGGGGGGAACGTTGTTCCTTGACGAAATCGGCGATATCTCACCGGCCCTGCAGGTACGACTGCTGCGAGTGCTCCAGGAGAGAACGTACGAGCCGTTGGGAAGCAATGAGACCGTCACTGCCGACGTGCGAATTGTCGTGGCCACTAATCGGAATCTGCAGCGACTGGTCAAAAACGGCAAGTTCAGAGACGATCTGTTTTACCGGATAAACGTCATCAGCATCAAACTACCGCCTCTGCGTGAGCGCAGGGAGGATATCCCGCTGTTGGTTGAGCACTTCATCGAGCGCCTCAACAATACCAAAAACAAGCTGGTCAGCGACATATCACCGGATGCGCTCGGCGTATTGATGAATCATGATTTCCCCGGCAATGTGCGCGAATTGGAGAACATTGTCGAACGCGCCTTTGTGATGTGTCGCGGCTCGATTATCCATATTAACGATCTGCCCGATCAATTCCATCCCAAAGAGGCGCCCGGCGCTGGGTCATCGGGTTCGCTGGAGGAAATAGAGGCCGGCTTCATAGCCGACGTTCTCCGCAAGCACGACCACCACCGGGGGCGTACCGCGGCTGCCCTGGGGATGCACAAAACCACGCTCTGGCGCAAGATGAAGAAGTACGGTCTATCGTAGTAGAGCCTCCTGCCAGTCTTTCAAAAATGCAATAATGGTCATCGGGATCGTTGCAATATTGCAATTCAACTATTTCCTTTGGTCTTGTAGGTGTTTGCGATATGTTGATGTAACATATTGTCGAATAATATGTTACCTTATTCGATGGGCCACCACTAGGGTATTGGCATCGATATTGTATTACTTCACAGACAGAATGAGAATTGCAATACCGATATGGGATGGCCGGGTATCACCGGTGCTGGACAGTGCCCGGCAATTGCTGCTGGTTGATTACGACGGCACTACCGAGACGGGTCGTTCAACTCAGACCCTGCCCGATCTCAACCCGATGCGCAAGGCGGCTTATCTGCACGCACAGGGCGTCTCTGTTCTCCTCTGCGGCGCCCTCTCCCGTCAACTGCACATGCTGGCGAACCGGGCCGGGGTGGAAGTGCACGGGTGGTTGTGCGGCGAAGTCGGCGATGTATTGCAAGCCTATTTGAATGGAACGTTAACTCCCGATCGCTACTGCCTTCCCGGTTGTCACCGGGGCTTCGGCGGCGGGCGACGGGGGAGTGGGTGTGGTCGCGGTCGACGAACAGGTGCTGCGGCTCGTAACAGGGAGAAATCATGATTATCGTAATTTCGGCACAGGACAACACGCCGGAAAGCCGGGTCGATCCCAGGTTTGGACGCGCGGCCTACTTTCTGGCCTACAACACCGAGGATGGTCGGTATACAGCGGTGGCAAACGAACAGAACGTGATGGCCGCGCAGGGAGCCGGAATTCAGGCGGCGCAGGCAGTGGTTGCCCTTCATCCCGACCTGGTGGTCTCCGGCAATGTTGGTCCCAAAGCGTTCAGGGCGTTGTCGGCGGCCAAAGTGAAGGTAGCGCTGTGGTCTGAGGGAACGGTGGCCGAGGCCATTGAGCTCGTCAAAGCAAATAAACTGCAAGCGGCTGATGGTGCCAATGTCGAGGGACACTGGATGTAGCGGTCGCGTCCCCCTGCGCGTGCGAATGTCGTCAGGGGAATACAGAAAGGAGTGGAGTCATGCCAGGTGGAGATAAAACAGGACCCAACGGTCAGGGAGCAACGAGCGGACGCGGTGCCGGTTACTGCACCGGGAACGATGTCCCCGGATACATGAACCCCGGACCCGGCCGTGGACCGGCCGGAGTCGGTCGCGGCATGGGTCGCGGTATGGGCCGCGGCATGGGCCGAGGCATGGGACGCGGTATGGGCCGAGGCATGGGCGGTGGTGGCCGGGGATTCTGGTCCACGGTAGGTGCTCCGCAGGCAATGTCCACGCCCGACACCAACGTTCAGGAACTGGAAGCGGCAGCCGTGGACCTGCGGGCGCAGCTTGACGACATCACGAATCGTCTCAACCAACTGAAACGCCGGCAGGATCGCTAGGAGGCCGTACTCTATTGCCCAACTTGACTATCGCCGTCGCCAGTGGCAAGGGTGGCACCGGAAAAACAACCGTTGCCACCAACCTTACGGTTGCGCTGGCGCGGGAAGGGTTGGATGTCGCATACGTGGATTGCGATGTCGAAGAACCCAACGGACACATTTTTCTTCAGCCAACCGTTGACCGTGAGGAAGAAGCAAGGGTCGCCATTCCGTCGATCGATCCCGACATCTGCACGGGATGCGGGGAATGCTCCGATTTCTGCCAGTACAATGCTCTGGCTGTTCTGGGACCCAGCGTCATGCTGTTCCCCGAGTTGTGTCACAGTTGCGGCGGCTGTCGACTGGTGTGCCCGGAGAAGGCCATTACCGAGATACCGAAAACCGTCGGCCGCGTGCGCACCGGCACCAGTCATGAAGCCGGGTTTATCGACGGCACCCTGGAGGTCGGCGCCACCCAGATTCACCCGGTAACCAGCCTCGTGCGGCGAACCGTGGGCAGTCACCAGTGTGCCGTCATTGATGCTCCCCCCGGTACCACCTGTCCTACCATTGAAGCGGTGCGGGATGTTGACTATGTGGTGCTCGTGACCGAGCCGACTCCGTTCGGCCTCAATGATCTCGAACTCGCGGTGGGGATGGTGCGAGAACTGGGATTGCGTTTTGGGGTGGTCATCAACCGGTCGGACATCGGCGATGACCGTGTCGAGACGTTTTGTATTCGCGAGAACATCCCGGTATTGCTGTCCATTCCGTACGATCTTGAGTGTGCCCGGGCGTATGCCGGCGGTCATCTGGCAATCGACCGGTCGGAAACGTTTCGGCACATGATGGTTGATCTGTATCACCGGGTTGAGGAGGGTGCCCATGACTGAACTCGTGGTAGTCAGTGGAAAGGGCGGTACCGGCAAAACGACCGTGACCGGTGCGCTGGCCGGGTTGCTGCCCGAACGGGTGCTGGTGGATTGCGATGTGGACGCGGCCAACCTGCGGCTCATCCTTGATCACAACGTGATCGAAACGCAGGACTTCATCGGCGGACAACGGTCGGTCATCGACGCGGAGGCGTGCATACCTTGCGGCACATGCTACGACCTGTGCCGCTTCGACGCGGTGGTACCCTTCAGCGATCCGAAAACTAACGGCATCGCAGGCTATCGTATAGATCCCTATGCCTGCGAAGGCTGCGGAGTATGCGGACGGTTCTGTCCGGAGGAGGCGATTCACACGGAGCCGGTCATGAGCGGTCAGTGGTTTGTGTCTGACAGCAATCTTGGACCCCTGGTGCATGCCCGTTTGGGGATTGCCGCCGGAAACTCCGGTCGTTTGGTATCGCTTCTGCGCCAGGAAGCTCGCCGGCGAGCCGAAACACTTGGCCTTGATTACATCCTGATCGATGGACCGCCTGGTATCGGCTGCCCGGTGATTGCCTCAATCACGGGGGCAACGTATGTCCTGATCGTTACCGAGCCGTCGCTATCGGCTTTGCATGACATGTCGCGATTGCTGGAGGTTGTGCGGCACTTTGGTATCCCGGCCGGAGTTTGTATCAACAAACACGATATCCATGAGATCATGACCCGGCGCATAGAGCAGTTCGCGGCCGAACAACAGCTGCCGGTGCTGGGTCGTTTGCGTTACGACCGGGCCGTAGTGGCAGCCCAGTTGAAAGGCCAAACGGTGCTGAACAACATCTCCCGCACCATGTCCGGGGAGCTATCCGGCCTGCAGACCGCCCTTGCCGAGTCAATGAAGTCGGCCGGTGGCGGGCAGTCGTTACGAACCAGGAAACTAAGTTGAATCAAGAGATAACACGCTCAACAGGGAGACGACGATGAAAATAGCCATTCCGACAATCGACGGTGTCCTTTGCCCGCACTTCGGGCATTGCCAGCAATTCGCCATCTTCGATGTGGATGACACGAGTTTGGACATTACGGGCCGGGAGTTCCAGACGCCACCACCGCACGAACCCGGTGTGCTGCCCAACTGGCTGGGACAACTTGGTTGCACCGTCATCATTGCCGGCGGCATGGGGGGGAGAGCTGTCCAGATGTTCCAGCAGGCCGGTGTGAAGGTTGTGATAGGCGCTCCGACTGCACAGGCGGAGGAGGTTGCCAGAGCTTTTCTCGCAAACACGCTCCAGACCGGGGCGAACATGTGCGATGACCTTCACGGTCATGGCCAGGGCGGGGGGCAGTGCCAGGATCGACACTAATCGACCCGGGCGCGGCCCGTGCCAGCAGTCATATTGGCGGAGGTATCCCGGATACCTCCGCTATTTGTTCTGGCGTTGCGACCCGTCGGATTGACTTCGCTTGCGGGAGAAGGTCTCTTTAACGACCGGAAGAACAAGTTCCGCCTGCCAGCGCAGCAGTTTGCTGCTTTCCATAATGGCCTCGACGGTGCGCGGTCGATCCAGCGTGATGCGTTCCAGGCTGCGACGGCTGGCAATGGTCGGCGCCGGTACATCGAAATCCCGAGCGATACGAGCCACACCTGAACGCAGGGCCTTGAACTCGGCTGAGTCGATCGGTTCGTAAACACCGGATTTGCGATGCTGCGGCCATTTGTCCGAGGGCAGACTGCGGGCGCTGTCCAGAGCCTGCCGGAGGTAGTTCAGTCGCTTGCCCGTGCAGTGGCGGGGAAGACGAGGTCCTTTCTCAAGCGGGAGGCGCTGGTGATCGGCACTCCACACGGCCAGGTCCAGAAGCAGTTGATTGGGCATTATCCTGAACGGCGGCAGATCGGCCTTTTGTGCCTCCCGGTCCCGCCATCGCCAGATTTTCCTGACGAACACCAGATGGCGTGGCTCCAGGTACGAAGTCCCCTTGATGCGCCAAAGGTCGTCGGGATCCTGTGGCGATTTGTCCTGCGTGGCCGCATGCACAGTGCGGGCACAGGCTTCTTCGTGCCAGCCCGTACGATTGAGTCTGGCAAGCTGTTTGTGAAGAGCATCAGCCAGGCGTGACAAATACTTAGTGTCGTTGCAGGCGTACGCTAGTTGCGCATCGGTCAACGGCCGTTTGGACCAGTCAGACTTCTGCCCTTTTTTGGTGAGTTGCACATCAAGATGCTCGTGGGCCAGGGCAACCAGCCCAACCTCGGTTGAGCCCAGCAATTGCGCCGCAATCATAGTGTCAAACACGGGCAGGTCGGGAACAAAGTGGTAGGCCCCGTATAACATTCGCAGATCAAACTCCGCGCTGTGGAATATCAGGGGTTTGTCCCGTAGCACGGCCAGAAGGGGGGTGAGATCCTCGATGGCGAGCGGATCAACGATGGCCGATCTTCGTCCGTAGGACAACTGGATGAGACAGACTTTCTGGTAATAATGATGCAGACTGTCGGCCTCGGTGTCCACCGCGATGCGGTCGGCGCGTTCGAGTTTCGCCGTCAGTTGCTCAAGAGCCGTTGCGCTATCAACGTACTCGTAGCTGTCTGAGCTAGTGTCTTCCAATCCTGCAATATCTCCGTAGGCAGTTGTTACTGCGTGCTGCAGACAAGTTCGCCCGGCTGTCCGAACTACGCTTTCACCAGTTTCCGGTATCGGTTTCGTCGATTTTCAAATAACCTGCTTCCCAGTTCTTTTTTGCGCCACTCCTGATACTCCTGGAAATTGCCGGTGAACCAGCGCACGGATGATTCGCCTTCAAACACCAGCAGATGGGTGCAGATGCGATCCAGGAAAAAACGATCGTGGCTGATGACCAGCACACAACCGCGGAAATTCAGTATGGCTTCTTCCAGCAAACGGAGGGTGTTGACATCGAGATCGTTGGTCGGCTCGTCGAGGATCAGCACGTTGCCGCCCACTTTGAGTACCTTGGCCAGATGACAGCGATTGCGCTCGCCGCCCGAAAGATCTCGGGCCTTCTTCTGCTGGTCGGCGCCCTTGAACCCGAACCGGGAAAGGTAAT
>JAHIVM010000547.1 GCA_018816665.1 Candidatus Zixiibacteriota bacterium | reverse complement strand
TCCCAGCCGCAGTTCCAGGATTGATTGTCGTTATGTCCGTCGCGGTTGTCCTCACCGTTGGCATCGTTATGCTTTTCGTTGTACGAGACGAGATCGGCCAGTGTGAAGCCATCGTGACACGTCACAAAGTTGATGCTGTGGCAGGGCATCCTGCCGGAGCCGGCATACAGATCCGGGCTGCCCTGCATGCGGTCGGCCACCACGGCCGAAAGTCCCGGTTCGCTTTTGACAAATCTGCGGATATCATCACGGAACTTCCCGTTCCACTCGGCCCAGCGGCCCCATGACGGAAAGGTCCCCACCTGGTACAATCCGGCTGCATCCCAGGCCTCGGCAATGAGCTTGGTGTTGCCAAGAATCGGATCGGCGGCGATTCGTTCCAGGAGCGGCGGGTTCGCAAGTACGGAACCGTCGCGACCCCGTCCCAGCACGGAGGCCAGGTCAAACCGGAAACCATCTACATGCATCTCCGTCACCCAGTAGCGCAAACACTCCAGAATCAAATCGCGCACGACCGGGTGATTGCAATTCAGGGTGTTGCCGCAACCGGTATAGTTGTGATAACGTCCCGATGGCGGGACGATCAGGTAGTATATGCTATTATCCAGTCCCTTGAAGGATATTACGGGACCGCGCTCGTCCCCCTCCGCCGAGTGATTGAAAACCACATCAAGGATGACTTCTATTCCGGCCTTGTGCAGTGCCCGCACCATCTGCTTGAATTCCCGAACCTGTTCGCCGGCCTCGGTTCTGGATGAGTACGAGCATTTGGGGGCAAAAAAGTTGACCGGGTTGTACCCCCAATAATTGAGCAACGGCTCGCCGGTAAACGGATTCACACGGTCGGTGCCCGTTTCCGCAAACTCATTGATAGGGAGCATCTCAACGGCGGTGATGCCGAGCTGCTTGAGATAAGGTATCTTCTCCACCACGCCCATGAAGGTCCCGGGGTTTTTGACACCCGATGACGGGTGGCGGGTGAAACCGCGCACATGCATCTCGTAGATGACGGTATCCGCCATGGGGATATTTAGCGGCTGGTCCAGTCCCCAGTCATAATCGTCATCGTCGATCAGGGACCGCCACTCCTTGCGGCAACCGGGCTGATGTGTACCGGTGACCTCGCCCCAGACTTCCCCTCCGGACAAAGCCCTGGCATAGGGGTCGACCAGGATGCGGGAGGCATCGTAGCGATGGATCTGAGGGGCATCGTTGGGTTGGCGATCTACCCGGTATCCGTATTCAAGCTCAACATCGAGACCTCGCACAAAAGCATGCCAGATATCGCCGGTGCGATTGAAACGGGGGTCCATTGGAAATTCGGCCAGCGGTGCAGTGCTGCCGGGAGCAAAAAGGACCAGGGTCACTGAGGTGGCGTGGCGGGCAAACAGGGCAAAATTGATACCTCGCCGTCGAGCGGTAGCCCCCAGTGGCAAAGGGTGGCCACGGGATATTTCAAAGTCGTCGCCGATACGATCCAACAGGGTATCAGCGTCGGTTTTCGTCTGTGCGTTCGGTTTATCCATCTTCCTCGTGTGTCGTCAGCACTGATGAAACGGTTTAGTATGTAACGCCCGCAGGCGCCGAATGGCAACAATTGTTTTCCACCGTCGGTCCGGGTGTGCCACCCGAGTATCCACCGCACAGTACGCTATCCTACTGCATCACATAAGACAGGATGATAATCAGGACAAAAATAATGATGGTTGGCCAGAGCAGCAGGAGAAGCATCCGCCGTATTGTCACACCGAAATACTCGCATGTGACCACCAGACAGGGATGCACTGGCGAGGTCACATAGCCGTAGTAGATGCCAAAATAGATCAAAGCGAATACCGGGAACGAGATTCCTCCGGCGGTCGCCATGTATACCGGGAGCACGATTGAGCCGGGTAGCTGAATTCGGCCAGTCAGGAAGCCCAGGAGGAAGCCTGCTCCCACTGACAGGGTCAGAAGCGGCAGGGGAATGGCAGCGATGGCGGCGCGGGCCTCCGAGACCTCGAAGATATGCAGGTAGAGAAACATACCGACAAT
>JAHIVM010000546.1 GCA_018816665.1 Candidatus Zixiibacteriota bacterium | reverse complement strand
GTACAACGGCTCCAGACCGTCAACATCGGACCGCTCCCCGGCCTCCAGCCGGGAACGCCCAAGGTAGAGCATATCGGCCCCCGAAAAGGTCACTTCCGGCCGCTCGGATTCCACGTTGGCCTCGGGACACACGGACGCGGGATTCACCCCCATGCCGTAGACCCGCCGGTCACCAACCGTTCCCGCCAGCTCATCCGCCGTGACAACACTGAAGTCGGACCTATCCACCTGCCTGCCGGCTACCGTCCCGCAGTAGACTTCGCCGGCCCGCGACGGAATAATCACGTGCACCGGTTCAGGCAAATCGGGTAACTTGAACGCCGCTATCTCAAACAGGCTCACACCCAGTATGGGTATACCAAGCGCCACCGCCATTCCCTTGGCCGCCGCCAGACCGATCCGCAAACCCGTGAACGATCCCGGACCCAGCGTTACGATCAGGGCCTGGAGATCCCCGGGACTGAGGGCCGCGGAAGAGAACAACTCATCGATTTTCTTCAGCAGGACCTGGCCGTGAGAACGATCCACCACATTGTCCGACTGCACCAGCCGATCACCGCCGTATGAGAGCGCCAGGATCAGGCGAGACCCCGAGGTGTCGATAGCCAGGATGTTGTTCAGGGTCTGTTCGGTCATGCCGTCACCAGAGAGATGTTGATCGTTCGTTCGTCGTCGTCCACTATCATGAACTCGATAAGGTAGTACCTTGAGGGTAGTAATTCCTCGGCCCGTTCGCCCCACTCAACCATCATGATGCCCTCCCGCGCCAGGTAGTCTTCCCACCCGATCTCCGTCAGTTCCGATGTGTCCGCGATCCGATAAAGGTCCAGATGAAACAGCGGTGGCTCGCCCCCGTACTCATTGACAAACGAGTACGATGGTGAGCTGACCAGATGTTCATCAATACCCCGCGCCGCCACCAGGGCACGCACGAAGGTCGTTTTGCCGGACCCCAGTTCTCCCTTGAGGATCAGTACATCGCCGGGCATGAATGAGGCGGCCAGTTTTTTCGCCAGAGCCTCGGTTTGCGACTCCGCATGTGATACTATTTCCAGCTTCGGCATGGCACTGTTACCTGGGAGTCATCACCGAAACCGGCACCACCATCTCCTCCAGCGAGATGCCGCCGTGCTGGAAAGAGTTCTGAAAGCGACGTACCATCTCGTTGTAGTTGTTCGGGTACACGAAATAGAAGTCTTCTTTTGCGATGATGTACGTGGTACTGATTGTCAGTTGCGGCAGCCGCCATTGTTCGGGCTTTTTGATCAGGATAGACTCGTTTTTGTCCGAATTGAGGTTGTCGCCATATTTGTACCGCAGGTTCGTCGAGGTTGACTTCCGACCGTGGGCCATGGTTCCGCGCTTGCACAGGACCGAACCGTGATCCGAGGTTATGACCACCGTATAATCACGCGCCGCAAACGCCTTTAGAATCGTAAACAGCGGCGAATGGACAAACCAGCTTTTCATCAAAGATCGGAAGGCGGCCTCCGTACCGGCTATTTCCTTGAGAATCACGTTATTCGACCGACCATGCGCCAGGATATCCAGGAAATTGAACACCATGGTCACCAGCTGGTGATCGTACAGGTCGGACACTCGACGGGCCAGTTCCTCGCCCTCGCTGTTGTTGTAAATCTTGAGGAATCTTGACTGCTTGCCCATGCGCAGGCCATGACGGGTCAGGTTGTCCTGCAGCATTTTGTCTTCGTAGCGATTCAGCGAACCTTCATCCGTCACGTTGTAATTGTCCGGATACGCATTGTGTATTTCGTCCGGGAACAGACCCGAAAACAGCGAGTTGCGTGCAAAGGGCGTGGCGGTGGGCAGCAGTGAGTAATAGTAGTGACGCTGGATATTGTAGAACTCCGCCACCAGCGGCTCTACCAGCATCCACTGATCGAGTCGCATGCAATCCACCACGATGTACACGACTTTCTTCTGCTGTTTCAGTTCGGGAATCACAAAGCGGCTGGTGATGTCCGGCGACAGCAGCGGCCGATCATCGGTATGCAACCAGCGCGGATAGGTGCTTTCGATATACTTGGTGAACTCGTTGTTCCACTCTTTCTGCGTCCCGACATGAGTCTCACGCAGACCTTCGTCGTTACTGTCATCAAGCTGCAGATTCCATTCCGACAGGATGCGGGCGGCCTCGTGCCAGTCGTCCGGCCCCAGCGAGCCGTACAGGCGCTGATTAAACCGGTTGATCTCCTGGATGTAACGGCGCATCGACGATGACCCTATGATTTTCTTGGATTCCAGGAGCCGCTTGATAACCAGCAGGATCTGCGACGGCACCACCGGTTTCACCAGGTAGTCATCGATCTTCTGTCCGATCGCCTCGTCCATCAACGATTCTTCCTCGGACTTCGTGACCATCACCACCGGCAGGTGCGGGCGAAGGGTCTTCATTTCGTCCAGGGTGGTCAGGCCGTCCTTGCCCGGCATCATCTCATCAAGGAGGACCAGGTCAAAGAGCTGCTCCTGGACCGCGACCAGGGCGTCATCGCCCGACATCACTCCCACTACCTCGAAGCCTTTGTTCTCCAGAAACATGATATGCGGCTTGAGCGACTCGATTTCGTCGTCAACCCACAGAATTCGTCTTTTGTCGCCAGTATCTGCCATATCGGGGTACTAATTCTCTCTGGCTAACGGTAGCCTGATTTCAAACAACGTCTCACCGGGTCGCGACTTCACCAGCCAGATGCGACCCACATGGTATTCCTCAACAATTCGCTTCACCAGTGTCAACCCCATGCCCCAACCGCGCTTTTTCGTTGTGAAGCCGGGGCGAAAAATCTTACGCGCCGCCGCCGCCGAGATTCCACGGCCGTTATCCAGGACCTGAATCGACATCTCCGCCTTCCCGGGCACCACCTGCGTAGTCACGCGCACCAGTCCGGTCTTGGAGTCTACCGCCTGGATGCTGTTTTTTATCAGGTTTTCCAGCACCCAGCTAAACAACTCGGCGTTCAGGCGAACGGGCGGAACGGCACCGGTCTGGACGTCCAGTTGCATCCCCCGTCCCTCGAACGGCAGGCGGCGACGATAGTACTCAGCGGCCTCCGCCACGATAGGATTCACATCGCATTCCGTGAGTTCCGGCACGGATCCGATCAGGCCGAAACGATTCGCCACGCGCTGCAAACGCTCAACATCCACCTTCATGTTATCAATGGTCGTATCAAGAAGTTGTTCCTGATCCTCG
>JAHIVM010000545.1 GCA_018816665.1 Candidatus Zixiibacteriota bacterium | reverse complement strand
CCGGAAGTCAACCGATTTAACGCTTCCGACCCCTCCGAGTTCCTTGTCCGGAACACTCCCCTACTGCAACCCCAAAAAAACCCGCAAACCACGGATATACTGCTCATTGTCGTAGTATCCCCGATCGTTGTGGTCACCGGACAGATCGATAAACTGCTTTGGCTCAGAGGCCCGCTCGTACAGGGTCCGTCCCATCGCATAGGGAATCAACTGGTCCTCGGGTGAATGTGTCACCAATACGGGACATTTCAGGGAGCCTATCTTCGATGCCGTATCGAATTGGTACCGGGCCAGCAATCTCACGGGATACCAGGGGAACATCTGCTGCCCCAGATCAGGCGCCGAGGTGAACGACGATTCCACAATCACGCCGCCGCAGGTCACCCGGGAAGCGGTTTCGACCGCCACCGCTCCACCCAGCGATCGCCCGAATATGAAGACATGCGCCGGCGGAACCTCGCGATCGTCGACCAGCCAGTCATACGCCGCGATAGCATCGGCATAAGCCCCATGCTCGCTGGGTGTACCATCCGACAGGCCGTAGCCCCGGTAGTCAAACAACAGGACGTTGACACCCAGTTCGCAGAGAAACTGGGCGGTGTAGATCCGTCGAGAAATATTGCCCGCATTGCCGTGGCAGAACAAAATCGTGCGGGATGTCGGCTCGGCGGCCGGGAAATACCAGCCGTGAATCTTTTCCTCGTGTTCGACTTCGATAAATACTTCGCGATGCGTCAGATTGAGTTCATCCGGGGTCATCACCATCTCACGGCTGGGGTAAAACACCAGCTTGGTCTGGTGAAAATACAGGTAGGTACCGAAGGCGAGAAACAACGCGCCCACAAATATCAAAAAGCCTACTGCCATGCGAATGAACTTCATTTCTCCGCTTACGCGATTGCGATTGTCCGTTATACGGCCGGATACAAATCGATTATCCTATTCCCACTCAATCGTGGCAGGTGGTTTCGACGAGATGTCGTACGTGACACGATTGACACCCTGAACATTACGAATGATCAGGTTTGATATCTCGGCCAGAATTTCGTGATCCACCCGCGCCCAATCGGCCGTCATGCCATCAACAGAGGTCACTGCCCGCAAGGCAATGACGTTTTCATACGTGCGGCCGTCGCCCATCACTCCTACCGCCTTAACCGGCAAAAGGACGGCAAACGCCTGCCAGATATCGTCATAGATATTGTGTCTGTGCAACGCCTCAATGAAAATGGCGTCTACTTCGCCCAGGAGACGGCACCGTTCGGCGTTCACCTCGCCGAGAATTCGAACCGCCAGGCCCGGCCCCGGAAAGGGATGGCGACGAATGAATGTATCGGGCAGCCCCAGTACACGTCCCAGTTCGCGGACTTCATCCTTGAACAACTCCCGCAGCGGTTCCACCAACTTGAGTTTCATCCGGTCCTTCAGACCGCCCACATTGTGGTGAGATTTGATTGTCACCGATGGACCACCGGTAAATGACACCGATTCGATGACGTCGGGATACAACGTCCCCTGAGCGAGATACCTGATATCCCCGATTTTTTCCGCCGCTTCCTCAAAAACATCTATGAACGTCGCACCGATAATCTTGCGTTTCTTCTCCGGGTCTTCCACGCCGGCCAGACGGCCCAGGAACAACTCGGACGCATCGACCGGATGCAGGTTGATCCCCAGCGTTCCCAGCATCTCGGTGACCTCGGCGAACTCGTTTTTCCGCAGAACACCGTTGTTGACAAACACGGCATGCAGTTTGTCACCGATGGCTCTGTCAAGCAGGGCCGCCGCGACGGTCGAATCCACGCCGCCCGACAGCGCCAGAACGACTTTGTTGTCGCCTACCTGGGCGCGAATACGTTCGATTGTCTCTTCGGCCAGCGAGGCTGCCGACCAGTCACCGGTCATGCCGCAAATGCCGAACAGGAAATTGCGAAGAACCGTCACGCCCTCAGTGGTATGGTGAACCTCCGGATGAAACTGCAATCCGTAGAGATGCCGGGAATCATCGGCAATGGCCGCCGTAGCCAGCGACCCGGTACGTCCCAGGATGCGAAACCCTTCCGGCAGCCGCACAATAGAGTCCCCGTGCGACATCCACACCTGACTCCGGGTCGCCATGTCCTTCAGTAACGCGCCGCCGTCGGTCACCGCAAACTCGGCCCGACCGTACTCGCGGTGCTCGCTGGCGACCAGTTCGCCGCCAAACAAATCAGCAATCAACTGCATCCCGTAGCACAGCCCCAGCACCGGCACGGAACCGTCGAAAAACGAACGATCCAGCCGGGGCGCGGCATCATCGCGTACTGACGACGGTCCACCCGAGAGGATGTACCCTTTTACATTGCGGCCGGCATAGGCCGTCAGATCGGCGTTGTACGGAGCTATTTCGCAATAGACTTTGGCCTCCCGCACGCGACGGGCAATAAGCTGTGTGTACTGCGAACCAAAATCAAGAATCAGGATCATTTCATGCGATGTGGTCATGATTGAGGCTGGTCTCCCGGCTGTCCGTGTAGAATGGTGTCATGCGCGAATGCGTCGCTGATACCCTGTCGGTTCTCCAGAAAATGAAGCCCCCGCGACTCCTTGCGGGACAGTGCCGACCGGATGATCAATTCCGCAACCGCGGCGATATTGCGAAGTTCCACCACGGCGTACGTTGCCGGCGTGGCGAAATAGTACTCGTCGATAGCATCCCTGGTCCGTTGAACCCGTTCCAGCGCCAGCGCCAGGCGTTCCTCGGATCGGACAATGCCCACAAAGTCGGACATGATGCGGGAGAGTTCCCGACGGTCATGCGATACCAGGGTCTTGAGGCGCGGCATTTTCAACGAGGACGCCAGGGAGTTGTCGACCGGAACCGAACTGGGGAACTGGGTACCCCGATGGAATTCCCCTGACCGCTCGGCCGCAAAACGGGCCATGACCACCGCCTCCAGGAGGGAGTTCGAGGCCAGCCGGTTGGCGCCGTGCATGCCGCTCATGGCCACTTCACCGGCACAAAACAGACCCGGCATCTCGGTTTCGCCGTTGAGACTGGCCACCACCCCGCCGCAGGAATAATGCGCCGCCGGCACCACCGGTACCGGTCGCTCGGTGATATCAAAGCCGTACCGCAAACACTGCCGATAAATATTGGGGAAGCGCTTGCGAATAAACTCCGGATCCTTGTGGCTGACATCGAGCAGGACGTATTCCTCGCCGCTCTCCTTGAGTTCCTTGTCAATCGCCCGGGCCACAATATCCCTCGGCGCCAGATCCTTCAACTCGTGCTGGTCGGCCATGAAATACCGGCCGTCGACCGACATCAACCGGGCTCCCTCGCCTCTGACCGCCTCGGAAATCAGGAATGGACGGCGACCCGGGGCATACAGCGTGGTTGGATGAAACTGGATGAACTCCAAATTGCCAACCGGCAGGCCGGCCCGATAAGCAATAGCAACCCCGTCGCCGGTCGCGATTTTGGGATTCGAAGTGTGAAAATACACCTGCCCCAGCCCGCCGCTGGCCAGCATAGTCACCGGTGCGTAAAACACATCGAATTCACGATCCGGCTCGGAGAAAACATATGCGCCAGCACACATTTCGCGTCCGCCTTCTTTGTACGTCACCAGATCCAGGACCATGTGGTCGCGAAACATGAAGATATTCTGGGGGTGGGATCGACAGTTCTCCACCAGGGCGCGCTCAATCTCCCGGCCGGTCAGATCGGCGGCATGCGCCACCCGACTTGCCGAATGTCCCCCCTCGCGGCCGAGATCGAATTCGCCTTCGTGCCTGGTAAAATCCACGCCGTAACGCATCAGCTCTTCGATGACCGACGGTCCGGCTTCTACCACCCGTTCCACTACATCCTCGTGGCAAAGCCCACACCCCGCCCGCAGAGTGTCGGCAATATGGGATGCGAACGAATCCGTATCCGCCAGCACCGCCGAGATTCCGCCCTGTGCCCAGTTTGTGTTGGACGACGTTTCCGACTTTTTGGTGACCACGGCGATTTTCGCCCTGGGACATTTCTCAAACACTTTGAGCGTATAAAACAACCCGGCGATGCCGCTGCCCACAACCAGAAAATCAAAATGCCGATCCATCAATGCTCCTGTCGGGAGAGGTTCAGGGATTCAGTCAGATATGCCAACAACTTTTCCTCGCCGGGGTCCAGATCCACCGCCAGGTCAAGATAGTAGAATTCGCGGCCGAAATCAAAGGCCCCCAGTTTCACCCAGTCCTTCATCGTAGTCAGCAGAAGATCGGAATCGAGACGGTCCGCCCGCTTTTTGATCGATGCCAGCAACTCGGCATCGTATTCCTGGTGATCCGACAGCTCAAAGGCACAATCCAGATCCCCGCACAGGGCCGACACCTGGCGTTCCAGGGCGCGAAAGTTACCCACACCGGCAAACAGGAAGACAGACTTATCCTCCAGGTATTTGACGGGAATGGTCCGATCACGCCCGATTATCTGCTGCGCGGCAAAACCGGCGGTGTATATCTGTGCCCGGGGATTGATTTTGCGCAACCGCCGCTTGATGGCGTTGATATCCTGCGCAAACTTCGCCCTCGTGATCACAATGATGTCCGCCCGACTCAGGGCCGACATCGGTTCACGAAGAATGCCGTAAGGGAAGCTCTTGAGTTGCCGCCTTTTTACCCCGGCATCATACGTGACCAGGTCAACATCCCGGGCCAGACCATAGTGCTGAAATCCGTCATCAACCACAATCACATCCACCAGACCGGAATCTGCCAGCGTGCGGGCCGCTACCAGTTTCGAGGAGTCAATAGAGAACACGGCATCGGGATGCTGCACGGCCAGCAACATCATCTCATCACCGGTCGCGGCAACATCCATCTGCGCAACTTTGTAGCCCGAGTCCAGGATCGACTGTTTACCGGAGCGACCGTAGCCCGATGAGACTATCCCAACCCTGATCCCGGCCTCCAGCAGGTCCCGAACCAGAAACGATACCAGCGGCGTTTTGCCCGACCCGCCCACGACAATATTCCCGATCGATATCACCGGCACCGCCACCTTCTCCGGCTGCGCCCGGCGGGATCTGTCTATCAGGTACCCCAGTCGGTATACGAACGAGAGCAGCCAGAGAAAAAAGGCCGGGATATCCCACAGGGAATAGGGATTGCGGCGCACTATCTTTTTCCAGATTGTCTCAAGCATGCTGTATCCGTTGCAAAATGTAACCACCGACCTGTGCCGTGGCCGAGTGAGTCATCTCCGTGTCCGTCTTTTCCGAAAAGGTTCGCGTTCCGGAGATCACTTCTGCGACCACTCGCGCAAGCTCGTCGCCGTTTTCAACCCGGCAGCCATAGTTGTGCTCCAGTATGTACGCCGCCGGTTCCTCGACATTCCCAAGCGACGGACCAAATACGACAGGGGTCCGCGCCCACACCGGTTCCAGCAGGTTGTGCCCGCCGATTTCGACCAGCGTGCCGCCAACAAAGGCCAGGTCGGCCGCCAGGTAAAGATCGTTAAGAATGCCCATGCGGTCAACAACCGTAATGGCCTCCGGCGGAGCCTGAGCGGCATCGCCGTACAGCCGGACACCAAAACCGTGAACGTCAACCAGTGTCCGGACCTCCTGAGCGCGCTCGATATGCCGGGGCACAAGCACCATCCGAAACGACGGATGTTGTGATTTCACGGTCCGATACAGATCCAGTAGCAGCTGTTCCTCTCCGGCGCGAGTGGATCCGGCTACAAACAGGAACTGGTCCTCCCCTACCGACAGACTGCGGCGGATAGCATCGATCCTGGCCGCCGACCGGGCCAACAGGGGCGCGTCGAATTTCATATCACCCGCCACCACCGACTGCCGCCCGGACACACCGAAACTCCCGTACCGCTCCTGATCCTCTGCAGACTTGAAAAAGAACCGATCGTAATGAGTCAGTAGCCTGGTCAGGGTGCCGCCGATTTTCCGGTACCGGGAGTGAGCCTTGGGAGACATGCGACCGTTAACCAGGATTATCGGAATATCCCTCGCGGCCGCCTGCCGGATCAGGTTCGGCCAGATTTCCGTCTCGGCAATCACGATGGCTTTCGGCTGCAGAGTCGCAATCATCCGAGCCATCACCGGCCCCGCATCCAGCGGAAAAAACGAAACGGTGAGGTTTGCCCCGGCCTTCTTCGCAGCAATACGATACCCCTGCGCGGTAACGGCTGT
>JAHIVM010000544.1 GCA_018816665.1 Candidatus Zixiibacteriota bacterium | reverse complement strand
CCCCGTTGGCCCGAGCGATGGCGGCCGATGGCGGCCGTCGGTTTGTAGCCATGTCCATGGCGACCGACACCAATGTGTACGTTGCCGTAGCCGAACCGGAGCGGGTTGTCACGGGCGGGGAGACCTTCCGTCGTGTCTGTGCGTCGTGCCATGGCATGGAGGGCGGAGGCGGCGTGGGGCCGAACCTCACCGACGATTACTGGTTGCATGGATCGGACATGACGGCGGTGACCAAAACAATCAAGTACGGCTGGCCCAGCAAGGGTATGCAGGCCTGGCGGGGATTGCTCAAGGAGGACGAAATCCTCGAGGTTGCCAGCTTTGTTATGACTCTCAAGGGCACAAACGTATCCGGCGGCATTGCTCCGCAAGGTGAACTTGTAACGCAGTAGGGAATCGAATTGAGCGCTGACTCAGACAGGAACTCATCGTCATTTCGCGATCATCTGGCTACCGCCGACCGGACCGGAAAGCGTATCTGGGTGTTCCCGGCCAAACTCAAAGGCCGGCTGCATCGTGCCCGTTCGATTGTGGCGGTGGGATTGCTCGCGTTTCTGTTTGCCGGTCCGTTCATCAAGGTAGGCGGGCAGCCGATTCTGCTGCTCAACATCCTCGAACGCAAGTTCATTATTTTCGGCCTCGCTTTCTGGCCGCAGGATTTCCACCTGTTTGTTCTTGCCGCCATCACCCTGGCCGTATTTGTCGTTTTGTTCACAGCCGTTTTCGGGCGGCTCTTCTGTGGCTGGATTTGTCCCCAGACCGTGTTCCTCGAGATGGTGTTTCGTCGGATTGAGTACTGGATCGAGGGCGGTCCGGCCAAACAACGGAAACTGGCGCGGCAGAAATGGGATGAAGAGAAAATCGCCAAACGGACAGTCAAACATGTCGTCTTTTACGCCATATCGTTCCTGATCGGCAACACGTTTCTGGCCTACATTATTGGTTCCGAGAGACTCTTCAAAATCATGACCGATCCTCCCGGTGAACATATAGCCGGACTCTCGGCCATGATTATCTTCAGTTTTCTGTTTTATGGTGTGTTTGCATGGTTTCGGGAGCAGGCCTGTACCCTGGTGTGCCCGTATGGACGTCTGCAGTCGGTATTGATAGACAAAAACACTATTGTTGTGGCCTACGATCACAAACGCGGTGAGCCTCGTCAACCCATGGAGCGCAACCAGGAACGCGCCAACGCCGGTGACTGCGTGGAATGCCAGGCCTGTGTCCATGTGTGTCCGACCGGGATCGACATTCGCAACGGCACCCAGTTGGAATGCGTCAACTGCACCGCCTGTATTGATGCCTGCAATCGTACCATGAACAAGGTGGGTTTGCCCGAAGGGCTGATACGATACTCCTCCGAAGAGGCCATCGCAGGCGGGCGGAAATTCAGATTCACGGGCCGCATCGGCATCTACTCCGTAGTACTTACCATCCTGCTGTCAATCATGGTGTTTTTGTTTGCGACGCGTACGGATATTGAGACCACCATCCTGCGGTCGCCGGGAGCATTGTTCCAGCGGACCAACAACGGCATGATTCGCAACCAGTACTCTGCGAAAGTCGTGAACAAGACTTTTGATGCAATCCCCGTGTCGTTCCGTATCAAGAGCCCGCAGCAGGCCACGGTGACCATGGTGCGCGGGGATCTGGTGGTTGATCCCGACGGTATCGCCGAGACGGCGTTTTTTGTGAACATCCCGGAGAGCGGGCTGTTTAGTCCATCGACAATGATCGCGATTGAAGTAGTCAGTGGCGAACGGGTCATAGAAGAAATTCGAACAACCTTCATGGGACCGAGGAAGCAGGGACAGCAATGACCAAAGAAGCCGGCAAATCACAATGGGGACTGGCTGTGTACGCGCTGTACGGCGGGTTTGTGGTATTTGTTCTGGCGATGGTTGTGTTTGCGTCATTCAACGATATCCAGCTGGTCACTCCGGATTACTATCAGCAGGAACTGGCCTACCAGGAACGAATTGACCGTTCGCGGTTGACGATCGAGCGGCAGGCTATTCCCGGCGTGGTGTATGAGTCGGAGAATAATCGCATAACGGTATCGTTTGCCGACACCTGGCCGCCGGATCAGTACGAGGGCACCCTGGCTTTGTTCCGACCGTCGGATGCCGCCCTGGATATTACGCTGCCGGTACGACCGGACTCAGTCCTTCACCAGTCCGTCGGTGCCGCCGGACTGGCCCGGGGATTGTGGCGAGTGCAAATAACCTGGAATGTGGGTGAACTGGCGTTTTATTCGGAACAAACGGTGTATTTGCCGTAGGGGAGATGACAGCATGGAGTTATGGACAGCCCTGGTGTTGGGATTGGCAGGATCGTTGCATTGCATCGGCATGTGCGGACCGATCGCAGTAGCGTTGCCGTCGGCCGGCAGCTCAAAATCGGCCTTGTTCGGCGGACGAGTCGTATACAATCTGGGTCGCATTCTGACTTATGGGTTGCTGGGCATCATTGCCGGATTTGTGGGGCGGTCGATTATGGTGGCCGGATATCAACAGGGTCTTTCCATCGCTCTTGGCTTACTGATCCTGCTGGCAGTGATTACACCGTCCAAATACGTTGCCCGTCTTACCGGGGCCGGCTGGCACGCGTCGATATTCCGACGGCTCAAGGGAGTGTGGCAGCGGATGTTTCAGCGCAGCTCCATCGCGGCGCTCTTTATAATCGGTTTGCTCAACGGTTTCCTGCCCTGCGGTCTGGTGTACGTTGCGCTGGCAGGCTCGATCAACACCACCGATCCTCTCACGGGTGCGGCCTACATGGTTGTTTTTGGGGCCGGGACATTCCCAATCATGTTTGCCGTTGCGGTTTTCGGCAACATGGTCGGATTCAGAGTCCGTCAGTATTTTCGACGGGCGTTGCCGGTGGCGGGAGTGGTATTGGCGGTGTTGTTTATTCTGCGCGGATTGTCGCTGGGAATACCGTATGTCAGTCCCGAGATTCAACAGGACACGCAAGGTGAGGCGACCATGAATTGTTGTGGTCAGAACGCGCCCTCCGAAGTTGCTCCCTGATTTCCCACATCTGTCGCGACTACAACGAAAACGCCCGATCGCAAGCGACCGGGCGTTTTGATCGGTGGTGCGTGATGTTGCCTACTTGACAAACGACATCTTTTTGGTCTGCGTGAAATCGCCTGCGGTCAGGCGATACAGGTACACTCCCGTGGCCACCTGCTCGCCGGCGTCATCAGTAGCGTCCCACTGCACGCTGTGACTGCCCGAGAACAAGACCTCGTCGATCAGGGTGCGGACCTTCCGCCCCTGAATATTGAAGACTTCCAGGCTGACAAGTTTTGAGGCTGCCAGATCGAAATCAATGGTCGTGGTGGGGTTAAAGGGATTTGGGTAGTTCTGTGCCAGCGAGTATCGATCCGGGAGCTGATCTCCGGCCGGTTTGGCCGCCGGGTCAAGGGACTTGGCGGACAGTTCCATTCTCTGGAACTCCTGCGCACCTGTGGTGAGGGCGTAGGCGAAGGATCCGTCCTCGTTTTCGATGACACTCAGTTCTATTCCGCGTTCTGCCAGGCGTTCGGCCGCATTTTCGGCCGCCAGATCGATCTCAAAGGTCGCGCCATCCTCACCTTCAATCACGATGTGGTCCTTGCCGGTCGCATCCATGGCGAGATATTCAAATCTGGCCGCCTCACCGGGCTCCCAGGATGTGGCCAGGTTGATGCTCCTTCCGGCCAGCGTGTTGTTCATGACATCCTTGCAGTCAGGCGTATCGGTCGCCGCGCAGTCGGCGGACATCCAAATGGAAAATGAGTTGCCCAGTGAATCCATACGCTGAACGACGAATTCCTGGATATCCTTCGGGCTGTGGTTGTTACGAGCGCCGAAAAACACTTTGTTGCTCACTTGCTGGTAGAGATATTTCGATACATTGCCGGTCAAAGAGTCAATCCGTTCGACCGTGCAATGTCCCATTCTGTCGAATGCCTCGACCAGAATCTTCACGTCGCCCTCGGACTTGACATCGGAGATAACCACTTTGCAGGTGACATCGCAGTCACCGACATTAATCCCTACCCCTTCCATACCAAAAGCGGATATAAGTTCGTTGAGTCGATCCTCATCAAGAGCGAGGTTTTTGTCCACCCCGGCGAAAGCCACTTCATAGCCGATGGTGTCATCGAACGTGAAGGGAATCAGTGTCATGATCAACAGCGCCACCAGGGCCAGCGCAAGCGTGGCACTGATTCGGGGGCGTTGTTTCAGTTGGTTTGTGAATGCCGTCATTATTCTCAGTTCCTGTATTCGTGGTTTGGAGGTGAGATTCGCCCGCGCCTCTACTCGTGTTTTCAGGACGGACAACGGCATGCCGTCGGAGAGATCTTCTGCCGCCCGGCCGTTCAGATCCCGTCGGAGAGCCAGTTCCGCGCGAGCAAAGGCGGCGCAGCGGTCACAGTTCTTCAGGTGGTCCGTCAGGGCGGAGTCATCAATCTCGGTCACGTTGGCCGCCGACAGATCACTCAGTCTTTTGCGGATTTCATGACAACGCATACCAGTTCCTCACTCAGTAATTCAGCACATTGGTTTGATGTAGCCGATCGTCCGAGATACTTGATCAGAGCGGCCCGCATCTTGTTCCTGCTGCGCGACAGCCGGGTTTTGATGCTGCCGACCGATTTCCCGGTCAGGGTCGCCATCTCGGCCAGCGACCAGCCCTCGAGTTCGAACAATGTCACCAGGGCCCGGTCATACGGGGTCAGGGCGCCGAAAGCGATCTCCAGACGTCGCCGGGCCGCCTGTCCGGGGGCCGGGTTCGATGCCGCCACCGTATCGGCAACCGTATCGGTCAGGGGCACAAACGTACGCCACCACGACCGCCGGACACGATTTTTAAACGAGTTGATGATGATCCGATAGAGCCACGGCCGGAAAGCACCATGATTGCGCAAACTGTGAAACCGCTCGAGAGCCACAACCAGGACGTCCTGATACAGATCGTCGCCATCGTCACGATTTCGGAACAGCTTGCGGCAGTAGGCCCGTGCTTTCAGGTGCTCGGTCTCTACCAGAGCCCAGAATAGGTGCCTGTTTCCGTTCATCTATCCCTTAGACACACCGGTGTACTCAAAGGTTACGGACTAAATCGAGATGGGAATTCGCCCGGATGCCGTTTTGCCGTGACTTACGAGTGCTGTTTGACCTCCAGGAACGGTATGAGGCCGTCCTGGATCAACATGGTCCAGCCCTCGCGAAGGCGTTTTTCGGTGTCGCCGCTGATGCAACCGTACGATGACTCGGTGAGATGCATACGGGTTACGTCGGGACCCATCTCCTCCAGATCGATGTGCAGAATGGTTGAGGCGGGACCGCCGTAAGGAGGGGAAAAGTGTCCGCTCAGGGTTATTGATTTGGCCGGTTCCACGCCTATAACCGTGTACCAGAGTAGTTCGCTGCCGGAGTCCGACGTTTCAAACATGCGTCCGCCGGCATGAGCCTCAAGGGTGATGCGGTGCGGTTTTGGAGTGACGTAGAAGCTGTCGTGCCACCACTCATCCATATCATTGATCAGTGCGCTCCAGACCGCCTTTGGTCTGGCTTTGATGCCAAACTTGAGGGCAACGGTGATAGTGCCTACATCGGCCATGACTCTGTTCTCCGCCTAAAGCGTGACAACCCGGGAAAACGACACAATACCGGAAACGGTTGCTTTCATATCGGTCGGGTTGCCAACAATCAACCTGTCCTTACGTCCAAAATAGTCCAGACAGGTGCCGCAGGAAAGTATTTCCGTACCGCGATCCGCCAGGTGGGTTAGTTCCTCCGCCACCGGCGAGCCCTCGGTCGTGAGATACACGCCGCTGTTGAGAAAGGCGATCCGGGCCGGAATGGTCTCCGAATCGGCCAGAACGGTGAGAAACCCCCTGATGAGCTTTTCGCCAAGGTCGATCTCGCCCTCGCCGAGACCGGAAGATTTGATCACTATCATGAAGTCTTTGTCTATAGCCATTTTCAACGGCTCCTTCAGGTACACGTGCATGGGTGACTGTCAGCGCTGAGAAGGTAGTCGGGCTGCCCGGCGGGGACAAGCCCAAAGTGCGCGCAACGGTCAATTCAATTGACAACCCCGTTGACAGTCAATTACTTGAAAGGAGATGCCGATACCCTGTCTTGTAGGTAGTATCCACACCTTGATGTTTTGAGGGGCGCGCCGATCGACCGCGAAGACTGATGAACGGGCTTGAAATACCATTTTCTCTCCGCTTTTTTATCGCCCTGGGACTGGCCTTCCTGGTCGGGCTGGAGCGCGAACGCTCCGGAATCATGCACAAGGGGAAAGTGTTTGCCGGCGTACGGACGTACTCACTGATCGGTGTGTACGGTTTCGGATGCGCCTGGCTGAACCACGACGGCGTCGCGTGGGCTCTGCCCATGGGGATGCTCTCCATCAGTGCTCTGGCGATCATCGGGTATCTGGCCAAGCTCAAGCACGGTCATGTGGGCTGGACAAGCGAAGTTGCCGCGCTGCTGACTTACATCATGGGTGCGCTGACATTGATGGCCGAAATCTGGGTTCCGATGGCGCTGGGTATTATCGGCACTTTTCTTTTGTCCGAGAAATCGCGGATTGAGGAATTCGTCGAACATCTGGACAGAACCGAATTCCTTGCGGTAGTGAAATTCCTGGTCGTGACCCTGATTATCCTGCCCATCCTGCCCAACCAGGAATACACAGAGTTCCTGCTCAACCCCAATCGGATCTGGCGCATAGTGGTTCTGGTGTCTTCCCTCGGTTTTGCCGGTTACTTCCTGCTGAAGAAATTTGGCGATCGGGTCGGACTCTGGTTGTCCGGCATACTGGGCGGTATCGTGTCAAGTACGGCGGTTAGCATCGCGGCCGGGCGAATGGCTCAGAAGTCGCCCGATCTCGGTGCCAGTGCCCTGCAGGCGTCACTACTGGCCAGCAGTGTCATGTATCTGCGCATTCTTGTGTTGATCTGGATTCTCAAGCCTGAATATGTGGCTCAGATGTGGTGGCAGTTAGTCGTGCTGTCAGGGGTGGGGTTGGCGTTATCGTTCGGCGTGACAGCAAAACCATCTGCCCAGCCCGGCGAAAACGTCCAGGCGCCGCGCAACCCCTTCGAGATTCGCCCCGCCCTCGTGTTTGCCGGCCTGTTTGTGGTGTTGTCACTTGGCACGGTAATGGTCACCCGGCTGTACGGCGATGCCGGTTTGCTGGCCCTCTCGGGTATCATTGGTGTCACCGATATTGATCCGTTCATTCTCTCACTGGTATCCCAGAGCCAGTCGTATTACACGCTGATGTTTGCCGCTATTGTTCTGTCCATGATGAGCAATACCATTGCCAAGGGAGCGTACTTCGCCTATCTGGCCAAAAACGTTCGTCGCGATTCCGCCTGGCGCTACGGTTTGTGGGCGGTGCTTCACATTCCGATCATTTGGCTCATTTACTAGCCTCCGGTTCCCGCGCCGTGCCTACCACCAATACCCAGGCCTGTTCGACATCGTCCTGTGTCACGCCCGTTTGAGCAGTGACCATCCGCAGCGTATACACGCCGCTCAGTTTTGTGTGCGTGAGGTAGATTGTACCGGTCAGGTTCAGCCTTTCGAGCAAGTTCTCGTTCAGATCGTTCAACTCGTCGAGTGCATCAACACCGACGGGGTGATATCGAAAGCAGACAAGGGCGGTGCTCACTGGCGCGAGCAGTTCAAAATCCGGCGCCGTTTCTATGTGTTTGGCCAGTCGGCGGGCGCAGGCAATGTGATGGCGAAGCAGTTGCTGGAGTCCCGAAACACCGTAGGACCGAATCACAAACCAGAGTTTCAGCGCCCGGAACCGTCGGCCCAACTGAATGCCCCAGTCCCGGTAGTTGTTCACCCGCGAGTCCTCCTGCGTCTTCAGGTATTCCGGCAGGATATCAAACGTGCGGATCAGGGCATCGGGATCTTTCACAAAGTACAGTGAGCAATCAAAATTGGTGAACATCCATTTGTGCGCGTTGAACACAATGGTATCGGCGTGCTCAATGCCCTTGCTCATCCACCGAAACTCCGGCAGCAGCAGCGCCGTACCGGCGAAGGCGGCATCGACATGGAGCCAGATGTTGTGCCTGGCGCATACCGCCGCGATTTCGGCCAGCGGATCGATAGCCGTCGATCCCGTAGTACCCAGGGTGGCGACCACGCAGAGTGGCACGATGCCGTTACTGAGATCCTGCTCAATCGCCTCCGCGAGTTTGTCCGCACGCATGGCAAAGGATTCATCGACTGCTATCTTCCGCAGGTTTTCCCGGCCAAGCCCGGCAATCTTGACATCTTTCTCTATCGAAGAGTGTGTCTCCGAAGAACAATACACCGCAAACACCGGTTCGCCGGCGAAACCGTGCTCGTTTATTCGATACGCCGACACCTTCTCTCGCGCGGTCAGCAGCGAACACAGCGTGGCCGTGGTGGCCGTATCCTGAATGACACCCGTGAATGTCCGCGGTAATCCGATCATGTCCCGCAGCCAGCCGGTGACCCGCTCTTCGAGTTCGGCGGCGGCCGGCGAGGTCTGCCAGCTCATACACTGTGCCCCCAGGGTTGCCATGAGCATCTCTCCCAGCACCGACGGTGGTGAGCTGTTGGCAGGGAAGTAGGCAAAGAACGAGGGATGCTGCCAGTGGGTAATGCCGGGCATCACGATATCGGAGAAGTCCTGGAAGATGGCCTCAAATGACTCGCCGTTCTCCGGCGGATGTTTCGGCAGGCGCGCTATGACGTCACCCGGTGCGGCCTGCGATTTCACCGGGTAGTCGCGGACATTCTCCATATAGTCGGCCATCCAGTCGACCAGGGAGTGGGCGTGCAGCCGAAAATCCTGTATGTCCATCGGGTCGGTCCTTTCATCACATATCACAAGACGAAACACACCGCACACGCAGCTTGTACCGCAGCGGCATATGTACGATATTATACGGCATCAACAGGCAAAAGTCATTTGTAGCGTAGGGCGGAACCACGATGCAGAAAAGAGAAAAGCCGTTCATTGATCTGAGTGGCCGGGTGACACTGGTAACCGGAGGTTCCCGGGGAATCGGTCGGGCCGTGGTGGAGGCTTTCGCCCGGGCGGGCAGCGATGTGGCCGTTAACTTTGTCGCCAACACAACCAGTGCGCGCGCAGCCTGCGATTGTGCGACAGCATACGGCGTTACGGCTCGCGCCTATAAGGCGAACATAGCCGACCACGCCGCCGTAAAACAAATGGTGGCGGACATCGTGGCGGATTTCGGACGCATCGATATCCTGGTCAACAACGCCGGCATCTGGGAGCGCAACCCAATCGACAGCATGTCGGTCGAACGGCTGCAGCGGACGCTCAATGTCAACCTGCTGGGGACGTTTTACCCGGTGATGGAAGCGGTACCCCGGATGAAAAGCCAGGGTGGCGGCTGCATCATCAATATATCATCGACCGCCGGCCAGCGCGGCGAGGATTTCTACTCACCCTATGCAACCACCAAGGGCGGGGTCATAGCGCTCACCAAATCGCTGGCAGTGGAACTGGCTGCCGATAACATTCGGGTCAATTGCGTTGCGCCCGGATGGGTGGAGACCGATATGACCGCCGAAGTGCTGGGCGACGAGCGAGGGAGGGCGGCGCTCAGCAAGATACCCCTGGGTCGGGCGGGCCGACCGGAGGAACTGGCCGGGCCGGTGTTGTTCCTGGCCTCGGACCTGGCGACTTTCATTACCGGCGAGATCCTCAATGTTAATGGCGGCGCCGTCCTCTGCGGCTGAAAGTCCCTTCCTGACACCGCTTTGCGATTTCACTTGACAATTGTGCGCTGATTGTTACACTTGCAACGATTGCGTATTGCAACTGTTAAGCCTGAGAGGTCCGCCGTGGATGATCTGAGAGAAGGATTTGATAACAACCTGGGACGCATGATCGGCAAGCTGCATCACCTGATGTGGGAGGCAGGAAGGCATCGACTGGCGTCGGCGGGTCTGGATCTGGACATGAAGCAGGCTATCCTGCTGGCCAATCTCTGGTATCACGAGGGCATGTGTCAGAATGAAATCACGCGCAAGTTCGGCAAGCATAAGGCCGGTATCACGCGGTCAATAGACAGGTTAGAAGAGAAGGCGCTGGTCGTCCGGGTGACAGACACCAGTGACCGTCGCCTCAAAATGATCTACCTGACACAAAAAGGCAAAGAGCTGTGTACCCGGATTGTGCCGATTTTGAATGCCACAGAAGATACCGTCCTGAAAGGTGTGTCCGTCAAACACGCAACCATCTGCAAAGAGGTACTTCGTCAGGCTTTTCTGAACCTTGAGGCCTACAGGAACCAGATCGACCCTGCGGCTGTTTAGTTGCAAATGAAACGGTACAAAGTGAAACAAAAGATCTGCGCTGGGGAATAATGTCCCGGAAACCCCTGTCCAAAGACCGTGTTGGTAAGTAGACAGGCGAAACTGTGCTCGCTTGAATGAGATAACTAAGGAGAGGTACACATACATGAAGCGCTCGAGCAAGATAATCATCCCGGTGGTCATCGTCGTGGCCGGATTTCTGGCTATGGTGGGTCTCATCAGCCTGAAAAGCACCCCGGAAAAACGCGCTGCGGTTGTCCAGCCCAAAAGTGTCGAAACCAAAATCGTGTCGATGTCCGAGATCATGACCACGGTGACGGCCTATGGACGGGTGTCGAGCGCTCAACCGGTCGAACTGTACAGCGAGGTGGTCGGAGTGCTTGAGCCGGGCGATGTTCCCTTTCGGCCGGCCCAGTCTTTCTCGCGCGGCGACCTGCTCATCAAGGTTGACAATCGGCAGGCGACCCTGGATCTCAACAGCAAAAAGAGCGACCTGCTGACCGCTCTGGCCACCGTCCTGCCCGAGATCAAGGTTGACTTCCCGGATGAATACCGCGTCTGGCAGGAGTACTTCAATCGATGCAGCTTTGATACCGAACTGGACCCACTACCCGAGACCAGCAACCAGAAAATCAAGCTTTTCCTGTCACGCTTCAACGTGTACAAGCTCTATTTCTCCGTTCGGGATGCCGAGATCAAGCTGGAGAAACATCGCATTTATGCGCCTTTCGACGGCTCCATCGTAACCACGCAGTTGCGCTCCGGTGCCACGGTGCGAAGCGGCAGCCTGCTCGGGCAAATCATAAATCTCGAACAACTGGAAGTGGAAGTGCCGGTGGCGGCGGAGGATTTGCCCTGGATCGATGACACACGACCGGTGACGTTCACCTCGACCGAATTGCCCGGAGAGTGGGCGGGAAAGATAGTCCGAGTGGGCAGCACTATCGACACCAAAACACAAACGGTCCCGGTATACGTTCGGATAGACGACCGCGATGTATCTTCACTTGTGACCGGTGTGTTTCTTGAGGCCCATATCCCCGGTCGGGGAATCAAGCAGGCCGTTTCACTGCCGCGCAAGGCCCTGTACGCCGACCAGTACGTGTACCTGGTGCGCAACGGCGTTTTTGAGTATCAACCGGTCTCAGTGGCCCGCCGCCAGACAGACTCGGTGATCCTGAATGGCGGGATTGTCGAGGGCGACACCCTGGTCGTGCAGCTTCTGCAGGGCATTACGTCTGGCATGCCGGCCCAGGCCCGTCTGCTGAGCGGCGCGGAGGAAACCAACTAATGGGGAAAATCACAGCCTATCTGGTTCGCTACCCTATCTGGGTGACGGTCATGATGGTGAGTATCGTGGGGTTTGGCCTTATCTCCATGAGCCAAATGCGTTACTCCTTCTTCCCGGAGAGCGAATCTGAAACCATATCCGTTCAAGTACCGTACCCGGGAGCGTCGCCGGAGGAGGTCGCGGAGGGCGTTGTTCTCAAAATCGAAGAGGCACTGGAAGGTCTCGACGGCGTCGAGCGGGTTACCTCGGTATCCCGCGAGAGCTTCGGGACGGTCACCGTGGAAATCTCGTTTGGTGCTGACGTCGACAAGGTCCTGACTGATGTCAAGAACGCGGTCGACGCCATCAACTCCTTTCCCGCAGACGCCGAGAAACCCGTGGTCGCGGAACAGAAATTCCGGGAGCGCTCACTTTCGGTCGTTCTGTACGGCGATGCCGATCTCTACACACTCAAATACCTGGCCGAGGACTTCCGCGATGAACTCCTGGCCAATGACGATATCTCCCAGGTGACCATTGT
>JAHIVM010000543.1 GCA_018816665.1 Candidatus Zixiibacteriota bacterium | reverse complement strand
CGATCATACCCTGCAAATGACCGCCTCCGGTGGCATCGTTACCGGTGGTACCCAGGAGACGGATGCCTACGGTGAAGCCTTTGGGTTCATCTGGACCGCTCCGGGCGCCGACGGCAGCTATAGCATCGTTGTGACCGATACGGATCCGCGTGGCGGTGGCTTGATCCTGACTACGGACATCTCTGTGGCGGCACCGTAAAAGATAGATTTTCTCCTGTACTTCTTTAACAGTACCGGGGAGTGGTGAGCCAACACACCACTCTCCGGTATATTTTTTTGGGTTTTCAGGGCCGGCTGAGCGGGAGGCCGGGGCTGCTCTGCCGGCAGACTGTCGCCCCGGGTTGCCCAGGACAAGGGACAAAAATCTTTCGATTTGGCCGACCGTTTCCTATACTTGACCATGCCCCATGACGTTGAAACATATGCCGAAGGAGCTACTTCGCTGTTTGCGGCCTTCTGCTTGGCCGCCGATGCCCGGCCGGAAAACACCGCCCTGAGGGGCGACGGAGGTCGGGGGCAGGAGTACTCCTACCGTGAGGTGAAACAGGCCGTCAGACGGCTTGCGGCGGGGCTGCAAACGGGCCCCTGTGCGTCGATTGGGGAAATAGGTCTGCTGTCCGAAAACCGCCCGGAATGGCCGATCTCGTACCTGGCGATAGTTGCGGCCGGGAAGACCGTGGTGCCGCTCGATGCCAATCTCAAGCCCGCTGAACTGACTGACCTGATTGCCGGTGCCGGGTTGCGCGTGGTAATTGCGTCGGGACGGTTTGCTGAGTTTCTCAACGGCCTGCCCGACCCGCCCCAGGTGTACTCTTTTGACGAAGGAGCCGGTCGAAACTGGCAAAACCTTACCGGGAATCCCTCGGACTGGAGCGAACGCGCGGACCGGGATACGCTGGCCGCCCTGATCTACACGTCCGGCACCACGGGCAAGCCCAAGGCCGTCATGCTCACCCACGGTAACCTGCTGGCCAATCTGGTGGCCATCAACAGGGCCCTGCGTTTCGGGAGCTATGATATCTGGCTGTCGCTGCTGCCGCTGCATCACACATTTGAGGCCACCTGCGGCTTCCTCACGCCCCTTACCTGCGGAGCCGCGATCGTGTATGCCCGGTCGCTGAAGTCCAGGGAGATACTGGAAGACATTGGCTACGTGGGGGCGACGGTAATGTGCGGTGTGCCGCTCTTGTACGAAAAGATGTTCCAGTCCATGAATCGCAAGATACAGGCGGTATCTGCCGTCAAACGGGGTCTGGTGGCGGTACTTACGGCACTGTCGGCGGTGGGGTGGAAGTTTGGGTTTAAATGGGGCCGCGTGTTGTTCCGCAGCCTTCGCTCCGGAGTCGGTCTGGCAACCATCCGCATCATGGTTTCCGGAGGCGCTGCGCTACCGCCGGTGATAGCGCGGCAGTTCAACCTGATGGGGATTCACCTATTTCAGGGTTACGGCATGACCGAGGCCTCGCCGGTAATCGCCGTCAACAAACCCGGTGATGTCCGGTTTGGATCGGTCGGGCCGCCGCTTGACGGGGTGGAGGTGCGTATCAACGAGCCGGGACCGTCCGGAATAGGCGAGATTGTCGTCAGGGGTGCCAATGTCACGCCGGGATACAAGAACAATCCGGGGGCGACTGCTGAGATTCTTTCACCCGACGGCTGGCTGCATACGGGCGATCTGGGCCGTTTGGCCGAGGGGCACCTGTGGATCACCGGTCGGGCCAAAAACCTGATCGTCTCTGCCGCAGGGAAAAACATCTATCCCGAGGAACTGGAAGAGCGGCTGGTCGTATCGGGATATATCCTGGAAGCCCTGGTGTTCGGTCGCAGCAAGATCGATCGACAGGGAGAGGAAGTCCGTGCCCTGCTGGTTCCCGACCCGGATCAATTCCGTTCTGAGTTTGGATGGGTACCCGACGACACGCACCGCGAGCAGGTGACCAGGATCCTTAAGGACGTCGTGACCGGGGTCAATACCCAGGTTGCCGACTATAAGCGGATTGCCGACTTTGATGTTCAGTACGAAGAACTGCAAAAAACATCCACCCGCAAGGTGAAACGTTTCTTGTACAAGTGAAGACAATTCCTCAACGGACGGGTATGCGATATGGTTGAAACGCAGTCCTATCGGTTTCAGACTAAGGGCGACGGGGAAATGGTGGATCTCACGCCGGAAATGAAGATGGCCATAAGCCGATCCTCTATCTCGTCGGGAATCGTGACCGCTTTTGTGCCCGGATCCACGGGCGGTATCACTACGGTCGAGTATGAACCGGGCCTCCTCAAGGACGTGCCGGAACTGATGGAGAAGCTGGTTCCGCGGGACCAGACCTACGCTCACGACGAAACCTGGCACGATGGCAACGGTTTTTCTCATCTTCGGGCGGCCTTGATCGGTCCCGATATCACCGTGCCGTTTACCAACAACCGGATGATGCTGGGCACCTGGCAACAGGTCGTGTTTCTGGATTTTGACAACCGACCCCGGGAACGAGAGGTCATCTTTCAGATAATGGGGGAGTAAGGTGAAGGTTCAGGCTCTGGAACGGGTGGGGAACAGGCTACGTCTTCTGGATCAGACTGTGCTGCCGCATCAGGTGGTGTACAAGGACCTTGATGACTACCGGGAGATAATAGTGTCGATCAAGCGCCTTGAGGTTCGAGGCGCCCCGGCAATAGGCATTGCGGCAGCCTACGCGCTGGCGATCGGTGTCCAGCAGGATACCTCTCACCAGCGCGATTATCCCATGGATCAGCTCTCGGCACTGGCCGATGAAATCAGGCGGGCCCGTCCCACGGCGGTTAATTTGTTCTGGGCCATCGACCGGGTTATGGATCGGATACGTCAGGCTGGCGAATTGTCTAAGTCGTCACTGGTTGATATGTTGTGGGGCGAAGCTGAAGCGATACATGAAGAGGACCGACGCATGTGCCGGCAGATAGGGGAGAATGGCGCCGCCCTCATTGCCGACGGCGATACGCTGTTGACGCACTGTAACACCGGCGCTCTGGCGACCGGTGGAATCGGCACCGCTCTGGGGGTGATATACGTCTGCCGCGATCAGGGAAAACGGATCAAGGTGTTTGCGGATGAGACTCGTCCGCTGCTGCAGGGTGCGCGACTAACTGCCTGGGAGCTGATGCAGGAGGGTATTGATGTCACCGTCAACTGCGACAATATGGCCGGCACCCTGTTGCAGCAGGGGAGGATCAACCACGTGATTGTCGGGGCTGATCGTATCGCTGCCAACGGCGATACCGCCAATAAAATAGGAACGTACCCGCTGGCCGTACTGGCCCGGGCTCACGGGGTGCCGTTTTACGTCGCGGCGCCGTCGACTACTTTCGACCTGAGTATTGCCACCGGGAAAGATATCGTCATTGAGGAAAGAGGCGGCAACGAGATTACGGAGGTCTTCGGCACCAGGGTAGCCCCCGAAGGGGTGAACGTTTTTGCCCCGGCGTTTGACGTGACCCCGACCGAGTTGGTCTCGGCGTACATTACCGACACGGGGGTGAGACCGGGCGGTCGTACCGACTGAACTGCCTCTGACTTCCGCGCGGTTCTTCCCGTGAGGGTGCGATTCTGACCGTATTTGGCCCGGTTCCGGCTGTTTTTCGTTGCCTTCAGCGGCTTCCGGCGGCATGTTGGACACGCCGGAGTAACATGAAAAAACTGACTAAACGACAATACAAGGCTGCCTCAGCCCTCAACCTCGATCTGTTTGAATCTGCGGTAGTGCCTTTCCCGATATTGCCGGTACCCGATCCGATTGTGCCGGTCCGGCCTGCTGACCTGCCTGTGGTTTCGCCGGACACCGCTCCGTCTCTGCCCGTGCCGGGCGAACTGCCGGATGTTGCTACTCTGTATCGCCTCTTTGACCGCTACAACTGGATGTATTTCGAGGGGCGTCTGACGCGGCCGACTATTGAGTACTCCGGCCGGATGACCTCCGCGGGCATGTACATGCCTCGTCGCCACCTGATTCGAATCGGTCGCAAGTACCACGAGATCTTCTCAGATGAAGTGGCGGACACGCTGAAGCACGAGATGATCCACATCCTGCACCTGCGTCACGATGCCGCTTTCAAGGCGGAAGCGAAGCGTGTAGGAGCGTCGGTCCGTGCCCGTTCGCATCCGGCGCTACGTCGTCCGGCGCGCTATTTGTACGTATGTCCGGGCTGTGGAATGGAGTATCCCCGGCAGAAGAGGCTCCGAATGGCCTCGTGCGGAAAGTGTTCTAAGGGAGGGAGATACGACGAAAGATTCAAGTTGCGCCTCAAGAAGCCTGCCGGTTGATCAGGGTTTGTCTGCCGGCTCGAGTTCCTGCGCAATCTCAGTCATTCTGGTTATCAACGGAGCACAGGCTTCCAGGGCCGCCAGATTCCCGTCGGCGGTGAAGCTCTTTATCAGGCGCAGCAGGACGATCATCGGGTTGCCGGCACAACTGACAATTGAACCTTCGCGGGACACGCCGAGCCCGGCTTTTTTGGCCTGACCTTTGGCCTGCTTCACACCGACAACTTCAGCCTGTTTTTTGACCGCCTCTTCAAAAAGCTCCAGATATTCTTCCATGTTTCCCCGCCGTTGAAAAATGAACTCCTAGTCACCTATATCGGGAGATGGCGGGGGGGACTTGAGTCTGGCGGGATCCCCGGGAAACCGTTCCTGCGGCAATCCCCTTATAATGTAGGCGGTCGCGGTTTACGAGTCCTGTCCGGTCTGCGGGGCGACCGAATACGGCCCTGGTTCACGGATCGACCCCGATGCTTAAATCGGTGATGGTAAACACCTTGAGATTCCGGTCAGAGGGGACGATAGTGGGGAAAAGGAGCCAACAAAATGTGTTAACCTCCTTGACAACCGCGAAAATAGCCGTATATTCTTTGGCTTTTTGGTGGAGAGAAAAATAAAAGTCCGTACCAAAGATAGAGACATGAAGACACTTACGCTCAAAATCGACTCAAAGGACCGGAAGTGGTTTTTGGTCGATCTGAAGGATCAGGTACTCGGCCGTGCTGCGGTGCAGATTGCCGATATCCTCAGAGGCAAAAACAAACCGATCTTTTCTCCGCATCTGGATAACGGTGATAATATCATCGTCGTGAATGCGGCCAATCTCCGGGTGACCGGTAACAAAATGAACCAGAAGAAGTACTATCGGTACTCGGGGTATCCGGGTGGACTCAAGCAGCGCACCATGGCCGATATGATGAATCAGCAACCGACCGAGGTGCTGGTGAAGGCTGTCCGGGGCATGCTGCCGAAGAACCGTCTGGGACGCGCGCAGATCAAAAAGCTGCACGTGTATGCCGGTGAGGTGCATCCTCACGAGGCTCAGAAGCCCGAGAAGTTAGAACTTAAGTAGATCTGAGTAAAGGCACAAATGGCACAAGAAGTTTTCTCAGCAACCGGTCGGCGCAAGTCGGCGGTAGCACGTGCAAGACTGCGCGCTGGCAAAGGCGAGTTTATTGTCAACGGCAAGAAAGTTGATGAATACCTGTCGCGTCAGACGCTGGTTCAGCACGCCGAGGAGCCGATGGAAGTGACCGATACCCTGGGCAAGTTGGACGTTATTTGTTCGACGCGGGGTGGTGGTACTTCCGGGCAGGCCGGAGCGATCCGGCTGGCTGTGAGCCGGGCACTCACCATGCTCGATGCCGACCTTCGTCCGATCTTGCGCAAGGGTGGGTTTCTGACCCGCGACCCGCGCGAGGTGGAACGGAAGAAGTACGGCCAGCCCAAGGCTCGCAAGCGCTTCCAGTACTCGAAGCGTTAATGCCGTAAGGCAACCCATCCCACCCCTGCGGGGGTGGGAAATAAGCAGCCTCAATCGACTCGGGCGCCGGTCCTGTTTTCCCCGGGTGGCGCGCCGGGAGTGACGTTGGGGCAAAGAACAACCATAATCCGAGGTTTCTCATGATCACGCCGAAAGTCCGTGAGTTTCTTGAGGCTGGGGTCCATTTTGGCCACCAGACCCGTCGCTGGAACCCGAAAATGAAGCCCTTCATTTTTGCGGCTCGCAACGGCATTTACATTATTGATTTGCAGAAGACGGTCAACGCCCTTGAGCAGGCCAAGAAAAAGCTGGCCGAAGTCATGCGCGCCGGTCGTCCCGTCCTTTTTGTGGGCACCAAAAAACAGGCCAAAGAGGTCATCCTGGAAGAAGCCACCAAGTGTAACGGGTATTATGTGACCGAACGCTGGCTCGGCGGCATGCTCACCAACTTCAACACGATCAAAAACTCGATCAAGCGGCTCAAGGATATCGAGCGCATGCGCGAAGACGGCGAGCTGGGTAAGTTCACCAAGAGAGAGCGCTCCAAGATCGAGGCCGAGGCGGCGAAGATGCAGAAGATCCTCGGTGGCATTAAAGACATGAATCATCTGCCCGGTCTGGTCGTAGTGGTTGACGCGAAGAAAGAGAAAATTGCGGTGGCTGAGGCCTCCAAGCTGGGTATCCCGATTATCGGTATCCTGGATACCAACGCCGATCCGGACCCGATCGACTTCCCGATCGCCGGCAACGACGACGCTATCAAGTCTATCCGCGTTCTTCTGCGCTCGCTGGTCGAGGCAGGTGTCGAAGCGCAGTACCAGTTGACCCCGGATGAGGTTGAGGCTGCTGCTGAGGCGGAACGCGAGGCTCCTCTGGAGACCTATACAACCGTCGACGAAGGCGACGACAATTCGGAACAAGACAGTACGGAAGGTTAAGGCATCATGGAAATAACGGCCAAGATGGTGAAAGAGCTCCGGGATCAGACCGGGGCCGGAATGATGGATTGTAAAAAAGCCCTCGGCGAGACGGACGGCGATCTGGAAAAGGCCGTCTCTGTCCTTCGTGAAAAGGGTATTGCGAAAGCCGCTTCCAAAGAAGGCCGCGCCACATCCGAGGGCGTGATTGCCTCATATATTCACGCCGGCGACAAACTGGGCGTTATGGTTGAGATCAACTGTGAAACCGACTTTGTGGCCCGCACCGATCAGTTCAAGGCCTTTGCGCGCGACGTAGCCATGCATGTTGCGGCCAGTTCGCCGCTGTGTGTTGAGCAATCGGAACTTGACGCCGAACTCATCGCGAAGGAGCGCGAAATCTACCGCCACCAGGCGATCAACGAAGGCAAGCCCGAGAAGATCATTGATAAAATCGTCGACGGCAAGGTTGAGAAGTATTATTCTGAAGTCGTGCTCCTGGAACAGCCGTTCGTCAAGGACACCGACAAGTCGGTCGGCGACTATGTCAAGGAGATGATCGGCTCGCTCGGCGAGAATATCCAGATCAAACGGTTTTGCCGTTTCCGTTTGGGTGGTTGATATGGAAAGTGACCCTGCCACACGCGGCTATAAGCGTATTCTGCTGAAGTTGTCCGGCGAGGCCCTGATGGGCAGCGGACAATTCGGTATTGAAACCAGGGTTGTGGAAGAGATCGGTGCCCAGATCAAAGAGACCAAGGATCTGGGTACCGAGATTGCGATTGTTCTTGGGGGCGGCAATATTTTTCGGGGCCTGAACGCCTCGGAGCGGGGGATGGATCGAGTCACAGCTGACAATATGGGGATGCTGGCTACCGTCATCAACTCGCTGGCGCTCATGGATTCTCTTGAGAAGATGGGTGTGTTTACCCGCGTCATGTCGGCGGTGAATATTGAAGCGTTTGCCGAACCGTATATCCGTCGCCGGGCGGTACGTCACATGGAGAAGGGCAGGCTGGTCATCCTGGCTGCCGGTACCGGCAACCCGTATTTCTCCACCGACACGGCTGCCGCTCTGCGGACCAGCGAACTCAGCGCGGAAATCATGATCAAAGCGACCACGGTCGACGGTGTGTATTCGGCTGATCCCAAAAAATTCCCCGATGCCGTTTTTCATCCCCGGCTGAGTCATATGGACGTCCTAACCCGGGAACTCAAGGTGATGGACGCCACGGCAGTATCCTTGTTGAAAGACAACAGAACTCCCGTACGGGTCATTGACATCAACACGCCCGGCAATCTTCGTCGGGTGGTCTCCGGAGAGGAAGTGGGGACACTGATCTCCTGATCCGGTCATAGGAAGATTCTAAATAGAGGGAGATATCCGTATGTTGAATGAGATTTTCAGCAATACCAAAGATCGCATGAACAAAACGGTTGAAGCCGTCGCGCGGGATTTGGGCACGGTGCGCACGGGCAAAGCCTCTACCCATCTTCTGGATTCGGTAAAAGTCGAGGCCTACGGATCGACCATGCCGCTCAATCAGTTGGCGACCGTGTCGGCCCCCGAGGCTCGACTGCTGGTGGTGCAGGCCTTCGACAAATCCACGGTCACTGAAATTGTCAAAGCAATCCAAAAAGCCGATCTGGGCCTGAATCCGTCGGTCGACGGACAGACAATCCGCCTGCCTGTTCCGGCGCTCAACGAGGAGCGACGGAAAGAACTGGTCAAACAGTGCAAAAACATGGCCGAAGACGGACGGGTGGCTATTCGCAACATTCGTCGCGATGGCAACGAGCAGGCGAAACAGGCGGAAAAGGACAAGGATATCTCCGAGGACCAGGAGAAGGACGCTCGCGACGAAATTCAGAAGATGACTGACAAGTACATCAAGAAAATCGATGAGCTGCTGGTCGCGAAGGAAAAGGAAGTATTGGAAGTGTAATTCCGCGACAGATGTTGCTCTCACGGTGAACTAAAAAGGCCCGGGCATGTGCCCGGGCCTTTTCTCATGATCTGTATTTTTGGATCAGGCGGGATATTCGCCGGTAATGTACTTTCTGAGATAGCGGTTTTCACCCGCAATAGACTCCATCTGGGTTTTCACCACATCGCCAATCGAGATGAGACCAGCCAGTTGCTGGTTATCGAGAATCGGCACATGTCGAAATCTGTTGTTGGTCATGATGCCGGCAATGTAGCTGAGACTGTCATCGGGCAAACCGATGACTACATCCACCGTCATCAGGTCACGCACGAGGCAATCACGAAAACCCTTGGGGTCCGAGTGAGCTTTCAGGAAGATGTCTTTGTCGCTGAGAATACCGACAAGGCCGTCCTTGTCGTCAACAACCGGCAGGCAGCCGATTTTGTTGCTAATGAGCAATTCCATAGCCTCGCCTACGGTCGTTTGGGGCTGTGCGGTGATAATCTCTCGCTGCTTGGCTTTCAGGACATCTTTTACCTTCATACGGGTCCCTCCATCCCCCAATCCCGGATCACGCAGTGACCCCGGGGGCGGATTGATATAGTTGATTCCGGCTTAATCTCAGCATTCGATGGAAACACTTGCAATTTGCCTACTATAATATATGATACGATGCAAATGTTCCTGAATATAGTCAAGATTGTCCTGTGCCTGGTTGTCGGCGGTCTGTTCGCCCTGGCCGTGGCGCAAACCAACCGGGCAGCCGACGAGGTCGATCCGATCCTGGAGTATTACTGGACCAAGGCCGGACGGGCTGCCGTGCAGTCGGATCCCGCCGTGGTTGGCGTGTCGTACGCCCTGACGGCGCGGTCGATGAAGTACGGTACCACGTCCAGCGGCGATGTCATGCGCATGGACTCCGTCCTGACCCGCATGTTCTTCACGGGTGGCACCCTGGACTCCCAGCAGGTCAGCTACCAGGAACGGCATCGGCTGACTGCAGCCGATCTTGCCTGGCCGAACCTCTTTGACGGGCCGTACCACTATCACATGTTTCCCAATGATACCGGCGGCGGGGATCTGGCCCTTGGACTTGTGGCGGATTCCGGAGATGTTGACAGTCCCGATGCCCTGGTGTACATCGACCGCCAGTTCGGCTACCCACGCTGGATGTACCTTACCTACCCGCAGAAACCCGGTTACCGGCGTTTTACCCGCGGATTGCGTTTTGCGTTTGTGGACGGTTTGGTGTTTCCCGACTCGGTTTGGGAAATGGGGGCTACCCAGGGTCTGCTCAGCCGCGAGCAGTACCGCATCGAAACGTCGATCAGCGATATCCAGATCCTGCGCTGACGGGACCAGATAACCGACCCAAAGTAACTTGCGGTCGTTTCCCGGGAGATGTACTTTCAGTAGCTATGTGTGACGAAGCAAAGATTCTCCTTGAGCAGATCAGGAAACGGCATGATCGCATTCCGGCCCATATCGCCATTATTATGGACGGAAACGGTCGCTGGGCCGCCTTACGGGACAAACCGCGTTCATTTGGTCACGAGGCCGGCGTCACTGCCGTCCGCAAAGTGGTCCGGGCCTGCGGCGAGCTGGGTGTGAAGTACCTCACCCTGTACACGTTCTCGGTCGAGAACTGGAAACGGCCCAAGGATGAAGTTGATGCCCTTATGTCGCTGTTGACGCGCACGACTCTCAACGAGATAAATGAGTTGCTCAAGAACGACGTCAAGCTGATTACCACCGGACGTATCAACGGCTTGCCCGCGAGCCGTCGGAAGATTATCCAGGAGGCAGTACGTCGCACCAGTGGAAACCGGGGGCTGGTGCTGAATCTGGCCCTAAACTATGGCGGGCGGGCCGAGATCATCGATGCCGTAAAAGCCATCGCTCACAGTGTGAAGAGTGGAATGATTGAGATCGCCCAGATCGACGACACGTTGTTTTCGGACTTCCTGTATACGTCGGGTATTCCCGACCCGGATCTTCTCATCCGCACTTCGGGTGAACGGCGGATTTCCAACTTTCTTATCTGGCAGACGAGTTACACGGAACTGTACATTATCGATACATTGTGGCCGGATTTCGGCGAGAAGGCACTGTATGAGGCTGTCCTCGACTTCCAGCAGCGTGATCGTCGTTTTGGCAAAGTCAGATCGGAAGACTAGTCTATGAGCCGAAACCTAGTCGCCCGCATTGCGGTAGCAGCCGTCTGCATCCCGGTCATCCTCTGGATCTGTTACCAGGGAGGCTGGTGGCTGTTTGGCATGATCGCGCTCTTCGCGGCCCTGGGGCTGAGCGAGTTCCTGGTCAATGAAGGGTACGGGCTGAAACATCCGGCCTTCTGGGGCGCTCTGATTGCAATCGGCATGATTTTCTGGTCGACGGCAAACTCTCTGGCCGGCTCGGCAGGATTGTTCGTCGGGTCGGCGCCAATGACTGTGTCGACGGTTACGCCTACGGTCATTCTGGCCTTTTTCCTGCTCTCAGGTATGATTTTCGCAACCGGGAAGGCGTCACCGGGGGAGTTGTTCGTACGCGCCACCCGGCTCATGTGGGGTGTCATCTACATCGGTGTACTGTATCCGTACGTGTTTCTGCTGGGTGATCGCGGGTGGCCCGCGGAGTTGTTTTCGGGCGGGGACTGCCTGTTGTTCCTGTTCGGCGTATTGTGGACCGGTGATACGGCCGCCATGTTTGTCGGTCGATGGCTGGGCAAACACAAACTGGCGCCCACCGTGTCTCCCAATAAAACGGTCGAGGGTTTTGTCGGCGGTCTGGTCGGTGCTCTGGCCATTGGCGTACTGATGGTATTCTGGAAATTCTCGGCGGTACCCTGGTATCATGTGCTGACCCTGGCTATCGGCTGCTCGGTTTTCGGCCAACTCGGTGATCTGGTAGAATCAATGTGGAAACGATCCCTCGGCATCAAAGACTCCTCGGCGATCATCCCGGGTCACGGCGGTATTCTGGACCGCTTTGATTCGCTGTTGTTTGCCGTACCGTTCATGTACTACTACCTGGCGGCGTTGTATTAGCCATGAAAGTGTTGGACTACGTTTTCGCAGCCCGACCACTCCTTCATCTGCCTATCTGGTCCGTCTACCTGGTTTCGCTGCATTACCATCACAGACTCTCGGGCGAACAGTTTCTATGGCATGATCTGCTGATCATGGCCGGGATCAGTATGTTGTTTGCAGGAGCCGCGTTCCTGAACCAGGTCTACGACTACGATTCCGATCTCGTTAATCGCAAACTTGGCTTCCTCCAGAGGAACCTGATAGCTCAGCACGGCATGATGCGTGGTTTTTGGATCGTGTCCGTGCCGCCGCTTCTGCTTGCCGGGTGGTCCTCCGGGGCGCTTCTATTTCTGTTTGCTCAGTTTGTGTTGCTGGCCTATCTCTATTCCACTCCGCCCTGGCGCATGAAAGACCGTCCGATTTGGGGTGTTATCGCCAATGCCTGGCCACATGGGTTGCTGGTTCCCTTTTGTGTGATGCCGGATATCTCGATACATAACGCCGGTCTGCTCGGAGGCGACACGCCGCTGTATTTTTTCTGTGCGGTGGCCGCAACTT
>JAHIVM010000542.1 GCA_018816665.1 Candidatus Zixiibacteriota bacterium | reverse complement strand
CGAAAAGAAATGTATGCCTTTTACCGTCAGAGACTGCACCCTGATTGCGCGCATGGGGGGTGTTGATGCCGCCCTGAATCTCAGAGAGTTGCGTGAGCGCGTCCGGGTCTGTCCGGTTGAATGCCTGTTTCACCACTTCTGTGAGACCGTCATCAGGCCGACTTTTGATGACCCGGAGTTCCGAAACGACTTTGCCGTATGGGCGGCCCGCGAACTTCGGGACCGGGCCCTGGCCGAACGACTCGGCATCATTAATCCCTACGAGTATCCGGACCTTGAGCAACTCAGACATTCAGTCGTAGAGATTCTCGATGAACGGCTTTCCGAGGTTCCCTGGATTCCGTGGGTAAAAACCGGACACGACTTCCGCTTCATGAGAGCTGTTACCGTCGTTTTTGATACCGGAACACAGCTCAAAGTACCGTCAGATCTGGTATCGTCCGTTAATGACATGAGCCTGTCAACCATCTACTACCACTTCGTTGAGGCGCGGCGACGTACCGAGGGGCGGGTTGATGATTTCACGGCCTGGTTGAGCGAGTTTGGTTCGGGAGTTGATGATCTGGTGCGGACTCTGGCTGAAGTCGACTTCTACTTCATGAGCCTGCCGGAACTGAAAAAACACCTCGTTCGGGCCGTCCGGCTCTTCGGAGAGGAGGCCGTCCATGGATAGAGTACTGGCCGACTATGAGGCGGTGGTGGGCTCCAACGCCATTTCTCAGTTGCATCAACTGGCGCGGGACCTCAAAGGCGCCCGGGTGGTACATGTCAACTCCACTCGTGTCGGCGGCGGCGTGGCCGAGATCCTGGACTGGCTGATTTCGCTGATGAACGATCTGGGGCTGGAGGCCTCCTGGGAAGTAGTCGAGGGTCATGCAGAGTATTTTCACACCACCAAGGCCTTTCACAATGGGTTGCAGGGCAACAACGTACCGTTGACCCGCAAGATGCTTGACGCCTACGAGGCAACCCTGGAAGCCAATGCCGAACGGCTGAGACCGATTCTTGAGGAAGCCGATTTTGTGTTCATTCACGATCCTCAGCCGGCCATGTTGTTGAAGCTCTGCCCGAATCGAAAGGGTATCTGGTTGTGGCGCTGTCACATCGACGCCAGCCACCCCAACCGAAAAGTCTGGTCGTACCTGCGCAGCCTGGTGGCCGGTTTTGATGCCTCGATATTCTCAATGCCGGACTTTGCGCAGCCGCTGCCCCATCCGCAGTTCCTGATTGCACCCAGTATTGACCCGTTGAGCGACAAAAATTGCGAATTGCCGGATGACGAGATTGCATCGGCTCTCTCACGCCTGGGAGTGCCCACCGATCGGCCTATTCTGACCCAGATATCACGTTTTGACCGCTTCAAAGACCCTGTCGGCGTGGTCGAGGCCTACAACCTGCTCAAGGATTCCACCCCCTCCACGCTGGTCCTGGCGGGCGGCGGAGCGACCGATGATCCCGAGGGCGCGGCTGTCCTGGAAGAAGTGCAGGATGCCGCCGCCGGAAGCGAGGGCATTCACATCCTGATGTTGCCGTCGGACGCCCACAGGACCATCAACGCCCTGCAGCGGGCATCTACCCTGGTCATCCAGAAGTCAACTCAGGAGGGCTTCGGCCTGACTGTCACCGAGGCGCTGTGGAAGGGCCGACCGGTGATAGGCGGCGACGTAGGCGGCATTCGTCTGCAGGTTCACAATCACCATACCGGCTACCTGGTCAATACGCCCCAGGGCGCCGCGTTGCGTATCCGCGAGTTGCTGCGCAGTCCGGCCCGGATTCATCGTATGGGCGTCCAGGGCAGGAAATTCGTCACCGAGAGTTTCCTGCTCAATCGCCACCTGCGGGAGTACCTGACGCTCATGCTGGGTATGCGCCGCGGGGTTGCCAACTACCTTATAGCCCATTAGATTACGCGCCGTGGAACAACTTACACCGCAGGGTGACCCGGACGTTTTTTTTGCCCGCCTGGAGCAGTACCAGCAGGGCATTCTCCTGCTTGATTACGACGGTACCCTGGCCCCATTCCGCAAGGAACGTCACAAGGCGGTACCGTATCCCGGCGTCCTCAAGTTGCTGTCCGAGCTCGTCGCTCAACCCCGCCTGCGAGTGGTGATAATCTCCGGGCGATCGGTGGATGACCTCAAACCCCTGCTAAACATCGATCCCCTGCCGGAAATCCGTGGGTCACACGGTCTGGAGCGCTGGCATCCCAAATCAGGCTATGTCCGCCAAGCCCTTACGCCGAAGGCCGAGGCCGGTCTCGAGGCCGCAGCGGTCTGGGCTGAGGCTAACAACCTGCGGGATCGGGTAGAGCGAAAACCTGGCGGGATTGCCTTTCACTGGCGAGGTATCCGCGAACTCGACCAGAAAGCCACCGAGAACCAAATCACCGCCCACCTCACCGCCGATGTTATCGGCCCCGATCTGGAAATCCTGCCTTTCGATGGTGGACTGGAACTGCGGGCGACCGGCGTAAACAAGGGGAATGCCGTTGCTGACATTCTTCGGGAGCATGCTCCCGACACTCCGGTGGCATACTTCGGCGATGATCAAACCGATGAAGACGCCTTCCGCGCCATGCCGCCGCACGGACTAAAAGTCATTGTACGCAAGGAGCTTAGAGATACGCTTGCGGACCTGTGGTTGGTCCCGCCCGATGATCTGACCGCCCTGCTCGCTCGCTTCCGTCACACGGGAGCATGATCGGGAGCACGGTTCTGATTTTTCGTTGCGCGGTCATTTTCAACGGCGTATGTTAAGCCCATAGCACCAGCGGGGAGATCACTTGCAGATTCTTGATAGTATGGATGCAAATCCGAAAAAACTCGTGGTCGTATCCAACCGCCTGCCTGTCGCGATTCATCGAGAAGGCGACGAATGGACCATCCGGTCCAGTCCGGGCGGGTTGGTCACGGCTCTGGCACCAACCATGCGCAGTGCCCGAGGGGTGTGGCTCGGCTGGCCCGGTTGCTCCCCGGAAACCCCCACTGATCAACTACTTGCCACACTGACCGAGCTTGATTATCAACTGCAGGCCGTCGACCTTTCCGAGGACGACATCAGCCGCTACTACCGAGGATTTGCCAACAGAAGCCTGTGGCCGCTCTTTCATGACCTCCTCGGACACTTCTCTTTCAACACCGATGACTGGCTCGCATACGTTCGTGTCAACCAGCGCTTTGCCCAGCGGGTCCGGGAATGCGCCGGGCACAATAGCTTCATCTGGGTACACGACTATCAGCTCCTGCTCGTGGGCCGGGCACTAAGAGAACTTGGTGTCACTCAACATCTCGCCTTCTTCCTGCACATACCGTTTCCGTCGCCCGATCTGTTCCGCCGTCTGCCGGTCAGCCGTGACGTACTTGAAGCTATGTTGCAGTACGATCACATAGGTTTCCAGACTGCCCAGGACAAGCGCAACTTTATCCAATGCATCAAATGGTTTTCGCCAGCCTCCCGGCGAACCTCCTTCCGGCGCCAGTCGATCCTGCGTCATGAGGGCCGGGATATCAAACTCGGGTACTACCCGATATCCATTGATTTTAAGGAGTTCAACGATCTGGCCCAAGATCAGCGGGTGGCCGATGCCTCCTGGTATATTCATGAGAACTTCGCAAGCGAGGCGCTGGCCCTGGGGCTGGACCGCCTGGACTACACCAAAGGCATCCCCGAACGGTTTCTCGCTTTTGAGCGCGCGCTCGACAAATACCCGGAATTGGTAGGCAAGCTGTCCCTGATCCAGGTGGTCATTCCAAGCCGCCTGAATGTTGAGGAATACCAGGCGCTCAAAAACGAATTGGATCAACTGGCCGGCCGGATCAACAGTCGTTTCTCACAACAAGGCTGGACCCCCATTCACTATCAGTTCCGGGAACTGGATCGGGAACAACTGCTGGGCCACTATCGGGGATGTGAAATCGCCCTCATCACCCCGCTGCGTGACGGCATGAATCTGGTTGCCAAGGAATACTGCGCCTCCCAGGTGGATTTCCGGGGAGTGCTGGTGCTTTCGGAGTTTGCCGGGGCCGCCCGCCAGTTGGCCAAGGGTGCTCTGCTGGTCAATCCGTACGATATCGACGGTACGGCCGATGCACTTTATGCCGCCTATATAATGAGCGCGGAGGAGCGGCGGCGACGGATGCGTATCCTGCGCCACGAGGTTCGGCGCAATGATGTTCGCCGATGGGTCCAATGGTTTCTGAGCGACGCCCCCCTCGACAAAGATGAGTCGGGCAACTGATCAGGTAGCCCTCACCACAACGCACACGGCCGGAGACTCTCACGAGTCCCCGGCCGCCTGGTTTTTGACAGCTCGGTGGTAGTCTACACCATTTTTCTGATCGTATCGAGCAAGGAACCGTCGCGCCACTCAATCACATGCACGACCTCATCCGAAGTCTCGGCCGCCGGCGGAGTTACACCGAACTCGGCGGCCCTGGCCTTCGACCGCTCGTGCAGTTCTTCGATTGACAGCAGAGTCACACCAAAATCATTGGCCCGGGCCGCGATAGCTTCTTTGTACGAACTCGTACTTTTCGGATTGATCGCGGCATATTCTTCGGTCACAACCACATCGATCACTTCTCCCGGCGTGGTTCGGGTATACACCTTGTCCACCACCTTCGGGAAACCCTTGCCGTTTTTGCCGGTTGCCAGGGGCAGGAAGATGATAGTCAGATCGGCGCCCGCAGCGACATCCTGCCCGCCCCCGATACCGCCGATAATCCGTCCGCCCGCACAAACCGTGTTGAGATTGAATTCCAGATCAACCTCCAGCGCACTGAGAACGGCCAGATCCAGCATGTTCACCGCGGCCTCCTTGTTGGCCAGCGACGCATAATACCCGGTGGTGATTTCACAATGGTTGGGGTTGTTGATGAACGAAGCAAACATCCGCTCATTCGGTTCAAACAACTGACCGTGCATCAGGTGACCGATAGTCCCTTCTTCCAGCATG
>JAHIVM010000043.1 GCA_018816665.1 Candidatus Zixiibacteriota bacterium | reverse complement strand
GAATTGTCGCGCTCAACGAACACCCAGGTTCCAGTGTGCGAAATGGTTGTGGTATCGCCGTCCAGCACCACGACCTGGAGATACTCACCGTTCTCCTTAAGTCTCAATAGCTCAGTGCCGCAATCGTAGCGGCAAACGTACGTGCCGGCCACGTCGTCAATCTTCGCATCGCCGCCGCAGTCAACCAACGGCGCAGAGGACAGGGCCACAACCAGCATGCCTACTGCCAACATTCGCATCGTCAAGACTCCTTTTCAAGTCAGACATCGACCCCTCCCAGCTATGTGCGAATTATACAGCGGAGTACAAGGGTACCGTCAAGATAAAAGACGATGGTTGGGTACACGTTGGTCGCTCGGAACCGTCCCAAACAAGAACTGTAGGTCAGGTTCCGAGCGAAGCGAGAAGCCCGACATTAGCGAATCACACCACTCTGGCACGCGACAGTCAGTCAGTCAAAAATCTGCCGGATCGGCTCGATATATCGCTCGTCTCTGAAGAAGGCCATAAAATCAGACATGTCGATGTTGAACCACATCACATACTCAAACAGACCCCAATTGTCGAGAGCATCGTCTATCATCCAATCGCGATCACAACGGATGGAACACACGTCAGTGAGTTTCGCCTCGTCATACCCGCAAATAACCACGTGCTCCATTTTGCCATCCGCCATAGCAGTGTAGATCGAGGGAAGATCGAAATCATCCATGGAAACAGACTTCGCAATCAGATCAAGCTTTCTGATTGGTTCAGCAATACCCCTCGCCAGTATTTTGGATCGCAGTTTGCCGTAGAAACGGTCGACCAGGATGCACAATAGCTCGCAGTCAAAGAGATCGACCAGCCGCCTGACTCGGTCTTCTCCTCTGCGCCATCCACCAGCGACACGCACAACGAAGGCCTGATTCTCGAGAGATGACCAGTCTCGTTCGTTGCCTATCGGCATTTGCATGTCTTCGTTTCGGCGCGGATCGTATATCTCCATAGCTCAGGAGTCCTCCTGTCGCACAAACTTGATGCGCGGAGCCGAATCCGGATCACCAAGATAGAAATAGATGTATGCACCTGATCCCGACCCTCCGTAAATGAAACTGTGGGGGATAGGAAGTTCATCAAAGTCTCCTGCGGTCACATGCTCAATGATGAGAGTTACGTCTGTACGACCCCTCACATTGTGCACTATCTTCCACTTGCCGGTGGCAGTAACCAGTTGAATCGGACAATCCTCTATCGAGAACACATCGGGCCACGGAAAGGCTACAACCGAGAGGCTTCCATCGCGGCCAAGCAGCATCTCGGCTTCGCAGTCCTGTAATTCGCCAGACAGATGTTTGCGCGAGTCATCATCCAGCCGCCAGGTGCCTATGACATCTTCGTTTGTGATCTCCCTTTGAGTGCATCCCGTCATGTGCAAACATAGAGAGCACAATAGCACCGTAGCTACGATACTACTCAACAGACCTCTACGGCTTTTTGCGGACGTGATCAATCTTGATGTGAATGTGAGCTTATCGGGCATCGGCCCCTCCTCTGTATGTTTCGATTATACACTCGCTATCCGGGGAAGGGTCAAGATAAAAGACGATGCACGAATACACGTTGGTAAGTGCGAACCTGCCCAAACAAGTTTGAGCAGGCCACCCACCGAAAACGGACTCGGAATCCAACCTCCAAGCTCTCAAAGCACGGTCATCAAGCTGACCGGGGCATTCAGCCTGCGAGCCACGCGACGGCACATGAACATGCAAAGGCGGCGGACATCCTATGTCCACCGCCTTTGCGATCTATCGCTGTCCGACCAACCATCCTTCGACAAGCTCAGGATGACTTGATCGTTGAGCAATTATGTCATCTCAGCCTAATACCATTTCGGGACGGCTTTGTGAGCGTAACTCAGAACGCCGGCCTCACCCTCGGTCTGAATGCGACGGAATTCCAGCCGCACTTCCATACCGATCTTGATTTGCTCGACATCCACATCGGTCATCTGTACCGTCACCCGGGTACCGTCGGTCAGCTCAACAATCGCCAGACCGTACGGTGACTTGTCGCCCCACATGTTGGGAGCCACGCGAATGACTGTATAGGTGATCACCTTGCCCTCTTCGGGCAGGCGGACCGTTTCCCATTCCGTATCGCCGTTGCTCGGATCAATCGTCCGGGGCGGGTAATACGTCTTGCCGCTCTTTTTGAACTTGCTGGCCTCAAGGCGATACCGCTGGGGGTACTCGCGCCAGGAGCGAGAACTAAACATAGCCATCACGCCACCTCCAGGATATGCACGACCGATGACGCACCGGAGCCGCCCATGTTCTGAGCCATGCCGATTTTCGGCGAGCCCGGAATCTGACGGCCACCCTCGGCCTGACCGGTTAGCTGTTTGTAGATCTCAACGATCTGCGCCACACCCGTGGCTCCCACCGCATGACCCTTGGATTTCAGGCCGCCGGAGGAGTTCACCGGGAACTTGCCGTCGAGCGCCGTCTCACCGGCCAGAATGGCTGCGCCGGCTTTGCCCGGCGCATACAGACCGATCGATTCGCAAATGACGATTTCGGCAATCGTGAAGCAGTCATGCATTTCCGCAAACTGCACGTCCTTGATCGTTTTGCCGGCCATCTTCAGGGCGCGTTCGGCCGCCAGGGTCGAGGCCTTGATCGTGGTCATATCGGCGCGCTGGCACAACTGCAGCGTATCCGTACCAACACCCGAACCGATGATTTTCACGTACGGTTTACCCAGCGCTTTCGCTTTTTCTTCCGTACACACTATCACCGCCGCGGCGCCGTCGGTAATCGGCGAGCAGTCCAGAATGTGCAGCGGGTCGGCGATCATCACCGAATTGGCCACACCTTCCATCGTAATTTCAAACGGGTACTGTGCCACCGGATTCATTGCGCCGTTTTTATGGTTCTTTACGGACACCGCCGAGAGCATGTCCCGGGTGGTGCCGTATTTCGCCATGTGGGCGTGCGCCATCATCGCATACAAACCGGGGAAAGTCGCGCCGTGGAATACTTCGTATTCCTGGTCGGCGGCGGTCGCCAGCGCATACGTAGCGTCATCGCCGGAACAGTCGGTCATCTTCTCCACACCGGCTGCCATGACAATGTCAGAAGCGCCCGAGGCAACCTCAAACATGGCGGCCCGAATGGCCATGCCGCCGGAGGCACAGGCCGACTCCACCCGCATTGCCGGGATACCGGCCATACCGAGATAGTCCGCACAGAGAGCACCCAAATGCTCCTGCCCGACAAAGAGGCCGCCGGACATGCAGCCCACATAGAGTCCGTCGAGGTGGTCAACCCCGGAATTTTTTATCGCCGCGCTTGCCGCATCGACAAACAACTGGCGAAACGATTTGCGCCAAACCTCTCCCCACTGGGACATGCCGACGCCTACTACACATACATCTCTCATGGTCGTCACACCTCCTAGTAGTTCTTCTTGATCTTACGACGGTACTTGGCGTAGGTGCCGTAGTCGACGTAAGTGAGGTTTTCGTCCAGCAACTTGTGCGTTTTCACGGCCATGTCGCGGACTTCGTTGATCCGGTCGGTCACCTTCCAGATGAAGGAATCGGACCCGGCGCCGGAACCGTAGGAACACATGAAAATCAGGTCGCCCGGATCGGAGACATCCAGCGTGGCGGTCAGGCCGATCGGTGAGGCACCCGAATAGGTGTTGCCCAGGCGCGGAGCCAGCCAGCCCGGATCAATCTGTTCCTGGGTGAAGCCCAGCATACGCGAAACGCGCTGCGGGAACTTGCCGTTGGGCTGGTGGAAAATGGCGTATTTGAAATCCGACGGCTTCATGCCGGTTTTTTCCAGCAGGGCCTGCGACGATCCCATGGTGGTGGCAAAGTATGCCTCTTCCCCGGTGAACCGTCCGGCATGCTGCGGATAAAACTCATGTTCCCGGCGCCAGAAATCCGGCATGTCGGTCATGTAGGAATGCGTGTGAAGGCATTCGGCGATCAGATTTTCGCTGCCCATGATGAAGGCACCGGCACCCGCGGCGGCAGAAAACTCCAGCGCATCGGAGGGAGCTCCCTGCGATGTATCCGCGGCGATTGCCAGGGCGTATTTCATGGCCTTGGCATCGATATGCGACAGGGCCACAAACATGGCCTCAGACCCCGCCTTGCAGGCGAATTCGAAGTCCGCACAGTGCAGATGCGGGGTTGCGCCGATAGCCTCGGCAACCGTGGTGCCCGAGGGCTTGACGGCGTAGGGATGCGATTCTGAGCCTATGTAAATCGCCCCGATTTCGGCCGGATCGACCCCGCCGGAGCGTCTAAGCGCGTTTCTCGCGGCCTCTACCGCCAGGGTAATCGTATCCATGTCCGGCGGAGGAACAGACTTCTCCCGAAGCATCAGACCTTTCTTGTAGCTCGGAGCGTCCGCACCCCACACCTTGGCAATCTCTTCGACTTTGATACGTTGCCTGGGTAGATGGGCGCCATAGCCAACAATACCTGCCATAACTTACCTCTACACGTTGTGAGCTGTTAGTGAATTATTGTTATCTTCTGTAGTCATATTCCTGCGCACGTAAGAGCCTAGTATAGCGTCTGACGGCCCCCAAAACAAGCCCTTGCGGGCGGATTTCACACGCTGAGATTCACAAAATGCTAGCGCCGGGACGAAAACAGGGCCTTCACCCCGGGCTGACCGGCAATCTGGTCAAAGACCCGCCGGACGTTCTCAAAATCGCCCTCGTAGGTGAAAAACATGGTCGGCAGATTCCCGCCGGCGTTGCGCAGGCGCCAGTTTATGGAGTTTACGGACCGTTCCCGCTTGATCCGGCATGAGTGCAGTTGCTGCTCATCCAGCACCACCAGGTGCGCCCCCATCTGCTCAAAACGACGGATCAGGCCGTCGCGACGGTCCGGGGTGATAATCTCGTACCGGTGGATACGCTCTTCATCGATATACTGGAAATTCTCGAATTTCACATTC
>JAHIVM010000541.1 GCA_018816665.1 Candidatus Zixiibacteriota bacterium | reverse complement strand
CGGCGATGCTCAATCCCGTACCGCCGAACTTCAGGATGAGGCTCAGCTGTTCCGCAGTCTCGGTGACTGGCTCTGGGCACCGCTTGAAATTTCATCCGCCGCAACACGCGTGCTGGTTTTGCCCGACGGCAAGCTGAGCAATCTGCCGTGGTCGGCGATTTCGGTCGACGGTCGGGCCTTGTGCGAACGACACAACGTACTGCTCGCCCCCAGTCTGCGCCACTATCTGCGTGCCCGGGCCTTAAAAGCTCAATCCCGCCGGGTCGAATTGTTTGTCGGCCGATCCGATAACCTGGCCGGCGTGGCGGACGAGGTGAACGTTTTCACCGACGTGAGCGACCGCAGCCTGCACATTCACAACCCGTGTCGACGCGATGACTGGCCGCACGACGGACGGGCCGATGTCTGGCATTATACCGGTCATGCCCAGTTGCGAAACGACAATCCGTTTTACTCGTCGTTGCTCCTGGCCGACGGTCCTCTTTTCGCCGCTGACTTTCGTCTGAAAAGCAGCAAGGTCAATCTGGTCACGCTGGCTGCCTGTCGAACCGGCGAACAGGTGTATATGCCCGGCGAAGAGGCTGCCGGACTCGTGCGGGCGTTACTAGAAATGGGCGCCCGATCAGTGCTGGCCGGCCTGTGGTCGGTGGCCGACCGCTCAACATCGCAATGGATGCAATCATTCTATACAGACTATTTCGCCGGGATGCCGCCTGAGCAATGCTATCGACGCGCGACGCTGGAAGTGCGCGAAACCTATCCATCGGCCTACAACTGGGCGGCATTTGCCATGTTTGGCGCCGGATGAGGAGATCCCTGGATGCGATACCACACCCATAAATCAACAATCCTGTATGTGCTGTTTCTGATCGTGGCACTGCTTTCGCCTGCCGTGCAAGCGTCGCAGTGGTATGCCGACGGTGAACTGGTGGTAGAGCTTGTGCCCGGCGCGGCCATTGAGCCGATCAACCTGGAACTGGGCACCACTGTCAAGCGCCATCTCCCCCTCCTCGATCTCTACCTGCTGAATGCACCCGAGGGAGCCTCTCTCGACAGCCTGTATGAACAACTGATTGCGCGACCCGATGTGGAAGTCTGCCACCGCAACTGGCTGGTGGATCCCATGCGCGGTGTCCAGAGCAGTCTGCCGTTTTCCGATGAACAGGCCTACAGCGGTGAGCGCTACCTGGACCAGCCGGCTGTGGACATGCTGGACCTCGACGAAGTACAATCGGTCAGCACCGGCGCCAGCCAGTATGTGGGCATTGTTGACGGTGGTGTCACACTCGATCACCCGGCCCTTGAGGGCAAGGTTATCAGCCGGTGGGACTATGTGGACAACGATGCGGTCGCCGAAGACGAGCCCGGGGGCTTCAACAGCGGTCACGGCACCTTCGTGGCCGGTGTCATTCACCTACTGGCACCCGACGCAAACATCCGGGCTTATCGCGTTTGCGATACTACCGGTGAGGCCGACGGCTTCATTGTTGCCGAAGCGATCCTTCAGGCAGTTGTCGATGGCTGTTCGGTCATCAATGTCAGTCTGAGTACATATGAAACGCACACGGCCATCGCGGAGGTCTGCGCCTATGCCCGAAGCCGGGATGTCCTGGTGGTCTGTGCCGCGGGCAATGAATACGTCAACGGCGGTCATTACCCCGGGAGCGACCCAAACGTGCTCTCAGTGGCGTCGGTAGATACAAGTCTGACTCTGGCCGACTATTCCAGCTACGGCGATCATATCGCCCTCACTGCGCCCGGGACCGATGTGTATGCGCCTTTTCAGGACACGCTGTACGCCTTCTGGAGCGGCACCAGTTTCGCTGCACCGTTTGTTACGGCCGAGGCCACCCTGCTGTTGGCGATTGACCCGGACATGTCGTGGGACGAACTGGTGGACCTGCTGAAGACAACAGCCGTCAGCCTGGACCCGATGAATACCGAGTACGCAGGTCTGATAGGAAGTGGCGTTGTGAATCCCTACGGCGCCATCAAGCACCTTAACGGTACCTGCGGGGATATTGACGGCGACGGCTCACCCAGTACCGTGACGGACATGGTCAGGCTCATAGACGGACTGTACTTCAACCACCCGCTTCCTGATCCGGTTGGGGCAGGCAGCCTCGACAGCTATGCGGGACTGACAAACAACGATCTCGTGACGATGGTCATGTCGATGTACGGCGGCCCGTCGGCCAGCTACTGCGGTACTGTCTTTGGCGCCGATTTCCCAACCGGCACCGACACCATTATTGCTCAACGCCTTCGCATTCCACCAGGTAATGAGTCATGGACCGTACCGGTGAGCATGGTACTCGAACCGGCCGCAACAGGGTTTGCTGTCACGCTCGAATACGGGTGCCTCACACACGACATTGAGCTGGAAGATGTCTTTCTCCAGATGAACACGTCGCTGGGTATCTACGTGATGATCGACAACACACAAAACAAGCTGGTCCTCGGAGGCACCGAGATGGCGACCGACGCGATGATTCGGGGCGAACATCAACTGGCGGTCTTGACATTCTCCCTCGCCCCATCGCCGGACTCGCATGACATTGAGATTGCCCTGACGACCTATGAGACGGACAACGCGATTCACAAGAGCGTCATATCGCGGTACAATCCCGCCATCAGCCACGTCCAGGGCCACACACCATCCCTGGTGACATATTATGAAAACACGAATGTCGACGCTTTCGGGCACCCTTGTTTCGGCCCGCTGCGGGGCAATCTTGACGGCAGTCTCGACGACGTCGTTGATATCAGCGATCTGACCCGAATGATCGAGTATCTCTACATCAGTGCGCCGGCCATTGTGTACGGCGAAGCCGATATCGCCCCTACCGAGGGACCGAACGGGCAGGTGGATATTACGGATCTCTCTGAGATGATTAGGCATCTGTTCATAGACTTTCATCCTCTGCCGAGCTGTGATGACTACAGCATGGGTGATTGACCGAGGCAGAGGTGCAGTACTGTCGAGAGATATCGACGGTACGCGATTGCGAACAACCAAACACGAATAACACTGGCTGTGTTTCCGCGACGCTCATACACGATGTGTGGAGGTTGCATATGAAAAGGTTTACTACAAGCATGATGCTGTTGGCGGCACTGTTGTTCCTGATCGGGGGACCGGGCGCCCTTGCCGACAACCAGCGAACCGATGTGGCCGATCTGGTGGATCGCCTTTCGGACCTGACCGGCCCGAACGGACTCTCCGGAATCGATGACCTCATCCCCCCGGGAGCACCGTTACCCACGCTCGGTGGCGATACGGTAATGATTGGCGCTTACCTGTACGGGACGGATTCCGTTCGGGTGGTGGTCAATTCGCCGCTCAAGCTGTCGGAGATCACCGTTGAAGTCGTGGTCGACGGCGCCGGGACGTATACGTTGTTTAACTTCCTGCCACCGGCCCCCATTCCCGCCACCTGGTTCTTTTTTGAGGGTACCGGATGGACGGAGGGCGACGGCGAGCACGTGGAGTTGAACTCCATTCTCCCGCCGGGCGATCCGCTCGAAGG
>JAHIVM010000540.1 GCA_018816665.1 Candidatus Zixiibacteriota bacterium | reverse complement strand
CTGTCAGTAAGCGCCAGAAGGACAACGCAATACGGACGCACACGGGGTCGTTGGGTGAGAACCCGACGACCCTTTGCCTGTTGCCCGAGTGCCGCACGAAGTCAACCGCAATATGACGTTTTAGCGCTAAACGAACACCAAACTGTCTACGTCCATGCAGAGAGCGATCACAAAGCAATTCTGCTTCGCCAGGTATCGCGGCAACGGTTATGACAGCTTCTCCCGGCGTCAGAGCGAGTCCCGTATTGACACGGGCATGGCTGAGAAGTACATTGTGGGTGGGGTGAGACATCTTCGATCGGCATCCCGTCGACGACGCCACCGAACCACTTGTCTGTAATATACTGCGCTGAACACGGCGGACACACGCGGTCAGATTCAGATGCGCAGGGGAGGATTCCAGTGATAGTACGAAGTCGCCGGGCAATCCGGACGCTTGGCATCCTGATTGTTATGTGTACCGGAGCGCCAGGTACATGGGCACAGGTTGACCCTGACTGCACACCTGATGGCAAGGGGTGCTGTTGTGTCGAACGAGTGGGCAATGTCAATTGCGACTATGAAGACATGGTCGACGTGACCGATCTCACCCTGCTCATTGATCACCTGTTTATAAACTTCACGCGGCTGCCGAACCGCAACGAGGCAAACATCGACGGCAGTGAGGATGGCAAGATTGACATCCAGGACCTGCAGCTCCTTATCGACTACCTCTTTATCAGTTTCGCCGAACTGGGGCGATGTCCCGGACCGTTTAATCATCCTCCGGAGACGTATGTACTACAGCCGACAATTGCCCTCCCCTATGTCAACGGCGTCGCGCTGGGAGGTCCCGCGCTGGGCGTGCCGGCCCGCTGGGCCGCCCGCGACATCATCGACCATCCCTATGAACAGCCTGAGTTTGAGTACGAGTGGCGCCTGTACGGGCCGTATTCGGACAGCCTGTTTGAGGTCCTCACGGATTCGTTTCTGGTACCGGTTTTTGTCAGCAACGACCTTCAGGTCCTGCGATTCGGCGAAGGACTGATTTACGAAGTGTGCGACACCATCCCCGTACCCATTTACGTGGATTCCTCGGGCTTCCAGATCACTTGCGACACCCTCGTGATTGACACTGTAACGATGAGCAATGCGTACGGCATGATTGACACTGTGTTTTCCGTCGATGACGATTCGTTTATCGCCTCGGATTCCCTGAATCGGGTCGCCGAGTTCTCAAACGACGGCAGCGGTGACCTGTGGGTACCTGACACCGTCGCAACGATGTACAACATCTTTTCCCATGACATGGCAGATACGACCAGACAGATGAATTTCGTATTCTGGGTACGGTCTCGCGAAGCTGACGACACAACTGTTGTTGATGTGACCCCCGGGTACGCAATGGCTTCTGTTATCGATCCGAAGTTTGAGAGTCCGCTCATGGTCATCGATATGGGGCGCGCCGCCTCGATTAATCGCGTGAATGCCGACAGCATGAAAGCCTACTGGCAGACCACTGCCGACAATTGGCTTGCCACGCTCGGAGAAGGTTACGCGTTTGACCTTGAGCGCGACTACGAACTGGCATCGCAGCATCTGAGTGATCCTGATGTGCTGCGTCGGCTGCTCTCCCACCGCGTGCTTGTACTTCTCAACGACGATGTACAAACAGGGGTTTGGACTTATCAAGTCGGTGACTATGTAGGGAATATCTACCGCGCTCTTGATGTCGGCGTGAATTCGTGGGTTGCCATGCGCGTTCCGTACGGCCCCGGTGGAGTTTCGTACGGCGAAGGCGCGGAACCGGCCATTGTCGATTTCCCCGCAGAATACCAATATTACTGGGGAATTGAGAGGTATCGCCTGTCCGGGTGGTCCCGCTCGGTGTTGCTCCCCTTCATCACCGGAGATTCGTCGCTTCGTATTGAAGAGTTCGTGGGCGCAGATGCGACGGATCCAGGGTTGTGGCCCGATCTGGTCATTGACACTGCCAGGTTACACGGCGGCTACCGCTGGACGTCTCCGTATTACGGCTGGCTGGACACGGTCGCGGCGCTGCCGGAGGTGAACTATGCTGATGTATCGCCGGGTGCGGAGGTTCTTTATACTTACGTATCCCGCCACGGTGAAGCATCGCCATTAGGGTACCACGGACAACCGGTCATGCACCGCTACCAGACCGAGTACTTCAGAACTGTCCATTCGCTCTTTACACCGTACGCCCTGGAAACCGTCGCAGGCCAACAAATGGTAAATAGCGTCCTTGACTGGTTGCACATGACCTTCGGCACGGCCTCGTCGCAGGCCGCACCAACAAGTCGGCCGGAATCCGGGACCCTGGACGGGGAGGATAACTAGCCATGAAACAAGTTACGTTATGTCTGATGCTCCTGCTGTTGGCGTTTTCGGTGAGTGACGCCCGAAGCATCTGGCAGGATACGGGCAGAAGTCATATCAGAACGGCGGCTGTGCCGTTCTACGCCGCGGCCGATCACAACGTGGGCAATATCGCCCTGACCATCACCAATCACGGCGTGGTTGGAGCCGGCTTTTCGAATGTCCCTACCGATGCATTTACCGGCGCGGATTTGCTCAGTTGCGAGTACCCCATTGACTCCCGAGGGAAATACCTCTTTGCCGGAGCATATTGGATCGGGGCCGTTGTGGGTACCGACACGCTGGTGTCGACGGGTGCCGACGGCTGGTCGATGCCCGGCAATGAGTTACACCCCGATGAAGGACTTGCCGGCAATATCGTGTTCCGGTCCGACCTGAATCCGGCCACCTCGGACGCGGTTTCCAACCAGGACTTCGTCGCCGTATTTTACGATACCTGCCTCGACTGTCCGGGCATCAACTACGACATGATCGACGGACGCTGGCACAGACCCTTGAATGTCGAGGTGACACAGAAGTCGTACGCCTGGTCCTATCCCTACGCCGATGATTTCGTGCTGTTTGACGTGTCCGTCAGGAATATCGGTCCCGAGCCGCTTCACGACTTATACATGGGGCTGTACATGGACGGTGACGTTTATGATTTTGCAGACAATTACGATGCCTACTCTGACGACATTACCGGATTCAAGGAGAAGATGCCGTCGATCTATCTGCCGCCAACCTGCCCGGCCGACACAACAACCATAAACCTGGCATGGATCGCGGATAATGACGGGGAGTTGGATGCCGTGTCGCCGCTTTCCCCCGTGTCGGCAGTAAGCGGCATCAGTATTATCAGGTCTCCCTCAGATTCGCTGCGGGTATCATACAACTGGTGGGTGAGCAACGGAAACCCCGTCCGCGATTACGGTCCCCAGACCTACGCCACATTCCGGGATCTGAGTACGGGAGGACAGGGCACGCCGGAAGGAGATCGGAACAAGTATCACTATTTGAGCAACGGCGAGTTTGATTTTGACCAGGTCTATACCGCCAGCATCAGTCCGTCCGATCCGGTGTGGGTACCGCCGCCGGCCTCACTGGCCCCGGAATGGTCGCTGGGCATGGATACCCGGTATCTGCTCTCTTTTGGACCGTTTGATATCGACCCCGGCGAGACTCTGCCACTCACCTTTGCCTATGTCGCCGGTCGTTACTTCCATACCGATCCCAACAATCTGGATAATCTGCCATCCGACCCGGCCACCTATGCCAGCCACCTGAGCTTCTCGGACATTGGAATGAATGCCCTCTGGGCGCAGTGGATATATGACAACCCAGGAATTGATACCGACAGCGATGGTTTCGCGGGTGACATCCTCGTGTGCGGCCTTGATACCGTTTTTGTTTCGGGCGATGGAGTACCGGATTTCCGGGCTGCTTCCCCCCCGCCCGCTCCGGATTTCTGGCTTGATCCGCTGGCCTCGGCAGTGAAAGTCCGCTGGAATGGATTCAGATCAGAGACAGCTCGCGATGTTTTCTCGGGTGAAGTTGACTTTGAGGGCTACAGCGTGTACATGCAGTCTGAGGCCGCCCCGGAGTTTGTGAAGATGGGTACCTACGACCGTGAGAATTTCCTGAAACACACATGGAACATGCATACTTCCGCCTGGGAGCTTCGCGATCCACCCCTGACACTGTCAGAGTGGCGATGTCTCTATGCCCCTCTGGGTTGTTCGGACTCCGCCTGGTATCCCCAGGACTATACTCGACAGGCGCCCTACAGAATGGATATGTACCCGGACTCGATTTTTTATTTCGACCAGTATCTTTGCAACGTTGCGCAGTTCGGTCTGGAAACACCGTTTGTCAAGTCGTACCCGGAGGCGTCCAAACCGGAATATGACTCGCCGGATGACGTGCCGCCTGAACTGGAAGATCTGTATCTGACGCCCGACGGCTACTTCAAGTACTACGAGTACGAGTATCGCATAACCGATTTGCTGCCGGGTATCGGATATCAGGTAGTAGTCACGGCGTTTGACTACGGCAATTTCAACGCCGGCGTACCGGGTCTGGAGTCAGCCGTTGCTGCCGCGGCCCAATCGGTCACCCCGATTACCGGACGACCCTACTGCTGCGTGGGGCTGGTCGGCAATGTCGACCGCGATCCGCTGGAGCAGGTAGATATAAGTGATCTTAATGCCCTGATTTCTTATCTCTTCATTGATTTTGATCTCGATATCTGCCGGGACGAGGCAAACCTGGATGCGGATGAGATCGGCATGGTTGATGTGGCTGATCTCACAAAGCTGATCGAATACCTGTTCATCGAAGGGGCTCCGATGCAGAACTGTCCGTAGTGTGTGTTCCGGTTCCCCAACCGGCTTTAGATACCCGTGCGAGGAGAGCAATTTCCGGGTGATCGAAGGAATGCAACACAGGAGGAAGACATGTCATTGCGCACTGTGATTTCGTACGGGTTGACGTTGCTGCTGCTCTGCTCCGGACCCTTGCAAGCAGGTGACAGCGCAGCTCCGACCACACCGCTCGGCTGCTATTGCACCGGACCGGTAGGGAATGTTGACTGCGACTACGAGGACAGAGTGGATATTGCCGATCTGCAGTTACTGATCGATCACCTCTTTATCGATTTCACGCCGCTGCCAAACCGTTACGAAGCCAACATCGATGCCGACCCCATGCTGGTAGTCGACATTGCTGACCTGACACGATTGATCGAGCACCTGTTCATTCTGGACCAGGACCTGCCCGCCTGCCCCGAACCGGTAAATCACCCGCCCGTGACAGCAGTTGCGCCGGTGTCCAACTACCTGACCCACTTCGCTCCATCGGCCTTTTTTGTCGACGCTTCCGGTCCCAGAGGTCCGGCCCATGGCGTCAAAATGAGCTGGTCCGCAAGCGATACTCTCGATCACGGGGATGTGCCACCGGAACACTCGTTCCAGTGGCGACTCTACGGACCGTATACTGACGAGGAGTTTGATGATCTCACGTCCAGATTCGTGGAGCCGGTGTTTGTATCCGCTGAGGGTATGGTATATCCCCTGGGAGAAGGAATTGCCCTAACGGTATGCGACACCGTAATCGTATCTTCGGATTATGACTCAGTTGGCCTGGCCGTGATGTGCGACACGCTTCTTCTCGACACGATATCCGTGGGTAATCGGTGGGGCACGGTAAGAGAATGGCTCCGTATCGACGACGAAGAGTTTGTGTCGTCTTCGCTTGACCGCATATCCTCCAGTTCGCTTCTTGCAACAGAAGCCCAATGGACAACCTCTCTGTCAGACACCATGTACAACGTTTTCGGGTTTGAAGAACCCTCAAGCGTGACCCGGGATGGGTGGTTTGTTTTCTGGGTTCAGGCACGGGACGCCGAAGATTCCACTCTGTGCGATCCTGTGCCAGCCTGGGTTCGCTGCAATGTCGTAGATCCTCGCTTTGAGCGAGATGTACTGGCTATCGATACGAGACTCTACGACCATGCGCAGGCATGGGCGAAACCGTTTTGGCAGCAGACAATTCAGCTTTGGGCGGGCACTCGCCCCGACGATGGCATTGTCTTTGACACTACCTGCGATTACATGAGAGCTTATACGAATCTTCACAATCCCGACATCTTGAGGCAGATGCTGTCCCACAAAATACTCGTGCTACTGAAGGATAACATGACTAGAGGGGTTACGAGTGACTTCTACGGCAATTTCTTTGTGAATAGCGTCTACTGCGCGCTCGATGCAGGTGTATCAGCCTGGTCCGCGATGAGGTTCCCGGCTTTACGCGATCCACTGTCCGAGCACTCCGATTGGTCAGTCATAATACCCCCGCCGGCTTACCCGTTCTATTGGGGCGTGGACACGCTACGTTATTCCATGTGGCACGTGTTTGCTTTTGCCGACCCCTCCCCCAGGCGTACCGAGGAGTTCGTTGGCCTCATGCGCGCCGAAAACACGACCTGGCCCGAGGCGACGCTGGACACTGCCCGATTGCACGGATTTTACGCCGATGTTGCCTATGCGGGTCTTCCCTGGATCGACTCGCTACCCGCTCTGCCAGAAGTGAACTGGTTCAACCCCGTGCCCGAAGCCGAGGTCATCTATGTCTACCGGTCACTCTATGGCGAGGCATCCCCCCTGGGATATCACGGTAAGCCGGTCATGGTTCGGCTTGAACGTGAACGGTTCCGAACCATCCACTCTCTGTTTACACCCGTCCCGCTTGAGGTAGTCGACGGTCAGACAATTGTTAACCGGGCGCTTGATTGGCTCTACGACGGCTTCCTTCACAGATAGGCTGGGAGTCGAGGCCGAACTCTGCCTCCTGTGAAGTGCCGTTTCCGATTGACCCTGCACCGCCGTCGGAGAAAGAACGCTTGCGTCCCAATCATCCACGAAGACCATCGTAGACAACCCTTTGCAACCTTATCCGCCCTACTCCGGTCGAATGTGTAGCTGCCCCCTCAGGGTAGTGGCGTGGACGGGCGAGGATCGGACCTTCCGATGCTCGTAAGGCGGTGTCCGACAGACCGAAGGATATGTCGGGTGTGTTATTTGCGCAGAGGAATTCTCCCATGAGACTCAGGCTACGTTCCAAGAAGTTCTGGATTATCGGGCTGATCGTTGTGGCAGTAGCGGTCGCCGGTTATGTCAGCATGACCGGAGGCGGCGAGGAAGCGACGTCAATTCAGGCTGAGCTGGCGTTCCGGGATGAAATCGCGGAAAAAGTAACTGCATCCGGACGGGTTCAGCCGCAAACAAGAGTAAATATCACTTCGGAAGTATCCGCGGAAATCCTGAAGCTGTACGTATCTGAAGGAAACCGGGTAGTCAAAGAACAGCCGTTGGTCCTGCTTGATACGGTCCAGTTGCGGGCCAATGTGGCGCAGGCCCGGTACTCTCTTGATGAAACGACCGCTCGCGCGCAGGCCGCCAACACAGACTTCAAACGGGCCAAACGCGAGTTCGACAAACAGACAAGTCTCTACGCCAAGCAACTGACCTCGGAAACGGCCTATACCGATGCGCAATTCGCGTTTGAGAGCGCCGAGGCCAATTTGAAGGCCTGGGAGGCCCAGGTGAGGACCCAACAGGCGCGACTGGACCAAACCGCCGACAACCTCACTAAAACCACGATCCGCGCTCCCATGGACGGCATTATCACCTACCTTGATGTCGAAGTGGGTGAAATCGCGCAGGCTCAAACGGCCTATACGCAGGGGAAAACCCTGATGACCATCTCGGACCTGTCCGCCTTTGAGGTTGAAGTTGATGTCGATGAAACCGAAGTTGCTGCCCTCAAAATCGGGCAGGCAACCGATATCCGCGTCGACGCCTTCCGGGATACGTCGTTTGCCGGCTCAGTGGTTGAGATAGGTAACTCCGCCCTGGTTCAGAACCAGGGCTCGGAGAACTACTCCACGACGTTCAAAGTCAAGGTGCGGTTCGACGAAACCGATGCCGGGATTCGCCCGGGGATGTCAGCCTCGGTTGATGTTACCACCGCCGCCGAAGACAATGCCATGCTCATCCCCTACGCGTCTGTAGTCACCCGCGAATTCGACCCCGATTCGGCCCGAAAGACTCCGCCGAGTGAGGACAGCGGCCTGATTCAGACGGTGAATGCGGCGGAAATCGACGACCAGGAGGTATCCAGCGGCAATGTGTCCGACAGCACCGAAACAGGCGCCGAGACACCGCACAAAAAGGGCGAGAAGATCAAAAAGACGGGCGTGTTTGTGGTTTGCGACGGCATTGCGAAGTTTGTTGAACTGGGTACCGGCATCGCCGACGACCGCAACATCGTCGCCCTTAACGGCATCAATCCCGGAGACACCATAGTCTCGGGATCCTTCCAGACACTGCGCAAGCTCAAGGACGGTGACCGCGTGGCCATTGACGAGCGATCCCTGGAAACGATGCGAGAAAGTGACCGCTAAGAGCCCGCGAGGCTGAGCAGGAACACTCATGATTATATTCGCCTTGCTCAAAGAAGCCGCGGCCGCCCTCTGGGAGAACCGCCTTCGCTCATTCCTGACTATCCTGGGCATGGTCATGGGCGTCACGTCAGTGATAGCCATCGTGTCCACGGTCGAGGGTATGCAGTCGGGAATCGAGGATCTCTTCTCCTCCATGGGCTCCAGAACATTCATAGTCACCCGTTTCGGATTCAACCTGTCATGGAACGATTACCTGGAACGGCTGAAACGCAAGAAACTGACCCGGGAGCTGATAGAGCCGATCATGGCGGGCTGTCCCGACTGCGAGGAAGTGGGCGCCGAAGGTTATGCCCATGACCATCTCAAATACGGCACGGAGCGCATGCGCTGGATGGAACTTCAGGGTCACACTCCCAATATACTGGACATCCGCGCTATCGATGTGAAGATCGGACGTTACCTCAACTGGGAGGATGATCGCAGACGACGCCAGGTGGCATTCATCGGCCATGAAGTATATGAGCGTCTGTTTCCCAATGAGGATCCGATCGGCAAACGAATAAGAATCGGCGAGAATGAGTTCACTGTCATTGGAGTCGCCGAAAAAATGGATCGGGCGATGGTTGAGGGCATGGACTATTTCGTGGCCATGCCCCTGTCGACGCTCCAGAAGATCTACCGACAACCGGGCAATCCGGTCAACCTCATTATTAGTGCCGTGACGCTCGACCGGCGGGAACTGGCCATGGATCAGACACGGGTGGTCCTTCGCACCCTGCGACGGGTGCCGTTTGGCGACGAGGACAATTTCACGATCGTGACCCCCGACGCCATCCTGAGTTTCATTAATGACATCACCCGCGCATTCCGGGTG
>JAHIVM010000539.1 GCA_018816665.1 Candidatus Zixiibacteriota bacterium | reverse complement strand
TCGGTGGGTATCACCTGCCTGGACGATGGTGGTGATCCGTTGGGATCCGATATCGGAACCGCCTGTGTGACCGTAGTGGTCTACGGGACCGATTCTCCGGTGGGCGGTGCCGGATCGGCTCCTCAAATCGCCTACGGCGGCACGGCCTACGTTTCGTTCACCGTTCCCAGCGGCCCGGGTGTGCCCACAGCTCCGCCAATAGTAACCGGAGCAGACCACCGGGCCAAGGGCTTCAGGTAAACATCGATACTGATGGAACACACTTGCGGCCACCTGCCTCACGGCAGGTGGCCGTTTTCCTGACAGCACCGTGCTCCCCGACCCGGCGGTTCCCCTTGACACCCGGACAACAACTCTCCATATTAATAGTATACTACTGCCCGGAACTACCTGAGAGGCATATCGGTGAATCGCAAACTATACGTCATGGTAGCCCTTGCTACGCTATTCTACGTTGCCGCAGCCACCAATGCCCAGGTCTGTGAGATTCTCATAGACAACGTGACCAACACGGCCAACGACAGTGACCTGATAGCCGGCGAAGTACATACCTTTACTTTTCGACTGCAGGCGCCCTGCGGTGTTCCGGGCGACTTTCACAATGTTACCAACGGATTCGTGTTTTACTCCCCGGAAGGAACAGCCGACTGGGGATATACCCAGGGGGCGGTATTGCCGGCGTGGACAGCTCTCAACTGGCGGTCCACATTTGTTAATCATTTCCACAAATCCAATGGCAGCGGTGTGTTTACATCGGTGGGAGCTCCGGCTCCCGGGACTGACTCCGCGGCCGTGTTTTTTGTGGGGTTTTCGGACCTGGTGGACACCGGCGACGGTTTGCCGACCGGTTTTAACAACATCACCTGGACCGTTCAGATTGAATCCCGGGTGGAGGATTTCAACAAGCATATCTGTGTTGACTCCGTGTTTACCCCTCCGGGAGGCACCTGGAAGTGGGTTTCCAAGGCATTTAATCCCAATATCCTCCCCGCATGGAACGGCCCCTATTGCTGGCGGGTGTATACGCCGTGTTGTATCGGTGGTCGAGGCAACGTGACTCTGGTTCCAAACTGTGATCCAACCGACCAGTCGGTAGATATTGCCGATCTAACGGACTTGATTGACCATCTCTTCATCAACTTCACGCCGCTCTGCTGCGAGGATGAAGCCGATGTCGCTCCGTTGAGCGGAGCGGACGGCAGTGTCGACGTCGGTGATGTCAGCGTCCTGATCGATTACCTGTTCATCAACTTCCCAACTCTGTCTTCCTGCCCGTAGCGGCCGCGATTTCAGCCAGTCAAGAACCCCGGAGGAAGCGGGTCCTGGAACCACCGGCGGCTTTGTTTCTCATCGACTGCGGAACGCCAATACCAACTTCCTCGATAGTACCGTCGACCAGCGGCTTCAGAACAAGGCGACTTCTCACAATCCTGCACTTCTTCGCCGGACTTGACTTCCGTCAAGGGAGAGCGCCCGGAAATGTCCGATCCTTGGTGCCAGAAACACATGACCCGACAATCGGGCAAGGAGATAGACGATGAGTATGTTTTGCTATCAGTGTGAACAGACCGCCAAAGAGACCGGTTGCACCGCCCACGGTGTCTGCGGAAAGGACCCGGAAACCGCCGCTTTGCAGGATTTGCTGGTTCATGCGGCCAAGGGGATAAGTCAGTACATGCACCGCGCCGGCAAGCTGGGCGCCCGTGATCGCGATATTGACATTTTCGTGACCGAAGCTCTCTTCACGACCGTTACCAATGTGAATTTCGACCCCGATTCCATCGCTGTGATGGTGCGCCGGGCCGCCGAACTTCGGGACCGCGCCCGGACACTGTATTTTGATGTCTGCCAGAAGGCTGCTCAGGCACCCGAAACGCTGACCGGCCCGGCCGAGTGGATTCCCGCAGCCACCATGGACGATCTGCTTCTCCAGGGTGAGCGGTTGTCACTGGGCAAGCGTCTGGAAACAAAAGGAGCGGATATCGCCGGTTTGCAGGAACTCAGCCTGTATGGTCTGAAGGGCATGGCTGCCTATGCCGATCACGCCCTCGTACTCGGCGTTGAGAACGATGAGGTGTATGCCTTCACGCATGAGGCTCTCGACTTTCTGGCTCTGAACCCAGACGATCTCGAGGCTCTCGTGGGCATGGCGCTCAAAGTCGGCGAGGTCAATCTCAAGGTTATGGAGATGCTCGACGGCGCCAACACCGGAACTTACGGCCACCCCGTGCCCACCAAAGTTCGCGTTACGCCGATGGCGGGCAAGTGCATTCTTGTTTCCGGACACGACCTCAAAGACCTGGATCGATTGCTGAAACAAACCGAGGGTAAGGGTATCAACGTCTACACCCACGGGGAAATGCTGCCCTGTCACGGTTACCCGGAGTTGAAAAAGTACCCTCATCTGGTGGG
>JAHIVM010000538.1 GCA_018816665.1 Candidatus Zixiibacteriota bacterium | reverse complement strand
TAGCCGAATGGGAGCGATTCTACAACTTCGGTCGGCCCCATGGAGCGTTTGGTGGAAAAACCCCTTACGAAGCCCTGAGGAGTATGTTATAATCACATGAGATGTGTCCCGCAGGGTACGTCATATCACAATCTGAACAGTCACAATCTTGCCGCGCAAACAATGACCGACAGTCTGGGGGAGTTCGAGTTGACGGCACCGCCCGGAAAGTACCACCTGGCGGTGTATGCCCCAGGGGTGCCGTCGGTCGTCTACCGCTACGATACAACGGCAACGACCGGGCTGAACCTGCCGCTGAATGTATCGGAAGTGGTCAACATCACGACAGGCCGCTATACCGAGCAGTCAATGACGATCGTCGAACTGGTACCGCAGTAGGTGATGGTTGAAGTCAAGGACCGCAGGTAATCAGAGAGGCGTAGTACCCTCGTTGAGAATTCCGATATACTCCGAGTAAGCAAATACCCTGGCTCGTCCCTTCGTTTCAAGGGCATGGACAATGTCCAGACTTCCGAGGCGTGCGAGCGAACTCGCAGCGGTTGGGAAGCTCACCGATGCCAACTCTGCGGCCCTGGTGGTTGTCAAAACAGGATGTTCCTGCAGAATATGATGCAGGCGCAGGTCAGAGCTGCCGGACCGTCCCAGTGCCTCAATCTTGCCTCTATCAGTTTTGAAAAGATCCGCCACCTGTTTGGCTGTTGCTACAGCCTGGGCGGCCGTTTCCTTCACGCCCCTTAGAAAAAAGGAGATCCAGGGTTTCCAGTCGCCGTGTGTGCGAACTCTTTGTAAGAGTTCGTAATAGTCCGAACGATGCGACTTCAGGAAAAGGCTCAAGTACAATGTTGGTTGCGACAGGGCTCCTTCCGTACACAGCAAGAGCGCAATCAGCAACCGGCCCAGTCTTCCATTGCCGTCCAGAAACGGATGAATAGTCTCGAATTGCACATGGGCGAGTGCGGCCTTAAAAAGCAGGGGCACACGCACCGGATCATCATGCAAAAACTTCTCCAACTTTCCCATAGCGTCTGCAAGCTGATCGGGCGGTGGTGGCACGTAGATGGCGTTACCCGGGCGCGAGCCGCCAATCCAGTTCTGAGACGTACGGAACTCCCCCGGCTTCCTTTCCGCCCCTCTGCCTTGACGCAGCAATACGCCGTGTATTTCTTTCAACAGACGGAGCGATAGGGGGAAGCCCCCACGGATTCGCTCCAGTCCATAGTCCATGGCCGCAACATAGTTCGATACTTCCCGGACATCATCCAGGGGCACCCCCGGCGCAGCTTTGCTTTCAAACCTCAGCAGATCTGACAGTGACGATTGGGTCCCCTCAATTTGAGATGACAGGACTGCCTCCTTGCGAACATACATCCACAAGAACAGCGAGGCGTCCGGCAATATCGACGAAACACTGTCCAGGCGTCCTAGCGCCAGAAGGGCGTCTTCCGATAGGCTCCGAAGCTCCGGGTCAGTTTCCAGGGATAGGTCAGGTGGCAGCGGGTCCGGGATGAAAGCCTTGCAGCGCTCACCACCGACGGTGGATATTGTCTGGAACTGTCCGGATGGGTTTTCCTTCACCTGAAGAGCCTGATTAGGAGTTCTTTAATCAACGGTTTCGTGATTAAAGAATATCGGCTTTTCCTTTAATATGCAATAGACTTTCTTGCTCGAACTGTAATTAAAGGTTCTTTAACGATTCGGCGAGTTATTAAAGAAAAACGTCGAATTCTTTAATAAGAATGGGTTGCATAGATCGATAGGTTTAGTTAAGTGAATAGTAAACAATAAGTTAGTTGAACGACAATTATTGTCGTAAAACCCCGCATCCCTGGCATCTACTTCTGCGCTACTACGACCAGCCGCTTGGCTGTGTGGTCGTACGAGTCGCCGTCAAGGGAGCCATATACTTCCACGTGAGCAAAACCGCAGTCAAGCAGCAGATTGGTCAATTCGGTGGCCGAGTACAAACGGACCGAAAACGTGAGCTCTCTCCGATCGCTGCCGCGCAGCAGTATCCAGCGGTTGTCCATCCGACTCCAATTCGCGGCCACCTTTCGCTCTTCCAGAATGATCGTATCGTCCTGCTCGTACCAGACACGCGCATGGAAGATTCTGGCCAGAATCTCCTTGCCGATCATTTCCATAAGAACAAAACCGTCCTTGCGCAGTGACCGATAGATGTTGGCGATAACCTCGCGGTCTTCATCGCGTTCCTCAAAATACCCAAACGAGGTATACATGTTGAGGACGATGTCAAAGCACTCCGGTCGGCAGAAGGTACGCATGTCGCCTTTCACGAATTCCACCTGCAAACCGTCTTTCGAGGCCTGCGCTTTCGCCTGCTCAAGATAAGCGGCAGTGCGATCAACACCGGTGACCGGGTGACCTCGTCGGGCAAGCTCAAGCGAATGTCTTCCCACCCCGCAACACAGGTCCAGAACGGCCGCCCCCCGGGGCATAGAGAGCAACGTGATAATCCTATCGACCTCTTCGGGCGCGCTGTGCAGACGATTCTCAGTGAATAGAACCGAGGCAGCATCGGCCCACCAATCATCGTGTTCGTGCCAGTGATAATCGATACTCATACCTTACCTCCCATTCCGCGTATGGCCATCCGGCTGCAGTATTGGCTCACAGAGCCTCCAGCGCACCGACCAGGACGCCGCAGGAGTTGTTGGCCGGGGCGCATGGTGATTGGCCGTAGGGAACGTAGTTGGCATTTGCCGTGTCCACAAACAGGGGATCGGCACACAGATTGCCGTAGTGATCGCGCTGGTGTGCCAGATCATCGATCCAGTCCCCGGAGCTGTTACCAAAGAGATTGCAGCAACTCAGGACCGGCTCACAGGTGTTGTCGTTGATATCAACCGCTTCCCCTTTCAGCGAAAACGCAACGATACAATTCTCCAGAACCGGCGATGCCCCCGCGATGAGAAACAGTCCGCCGCCAACCGGGGCGGCGTTGCGCACAATAGTGCAATTGATGAAATGGGGTTTGGTTGTCCCGCCTTTACACCGGATAGCGCCGCCGCTGACCGTGGCAACATTATCAGCCAGAACGCAGTACGAAATGCGGGGCGAGGACCGCGGATCACATCGTATGGCCGCCCCCTGGGAGGTCCGGGCACCGGTGATGGTAAATCCGAAGAGAACGGTCGTGGAGTCCTGGCCGGAAAACACAATCCCGCCGTGGAGGTTGGCAGTGTCACCTTCACAATCGATCACTGTCACCTTCGGGCCGTGCTCGGACATGATGACGAGATTTTTGCCATCCAGATGTAGATCACGGTTGCCGTCGCCGCGATACACACCGGAAGCAACGAGAACCGTGTCACCGATATCGGCCGAGTCAATAGCTGTCTGAAGGGTTGGATAGTCAGCGGGCACGCGCAGTACGGTCACCTCCACCGGTGCCACCGGCAGAGGCGGCGATTCTCCTTCATCGTCGGAACATCCTGCGAGCAGGCCGAGCACCCCCAGGAGCAGCAATAGCAACCCGCGATGCATACGGCACCTCCTTGCGTATTGTGCAACGACGCAATGCCGCAACCCCGGCTCCGGCGCAAGAACGTACAATGGGATAATCGGGGTATATCGGAAGCGGCAGGTCCGCCGTGTATCCCCACTATCTAACAAATAATACCGGTGCTCCGGGTATGCAAGGCAAATCGGAGATAGAGGTGACAGGTATAGACGCGGTGCCGGCGCTACACGTGGTTGCGCAGCATCATCTCTTTGGGATGAGGATTCAGATATACCTGATCCTTTACCCAGTGAACATCGTGTTTGCGGATATAGTGATTGATCAGGGTGACGGGAACCACCAGCGGCAGCAGCTCACGATGATACTCATCGATAACCTTCAGGATGTCGGCCTTTTCAAATGCGGTGATATCCTTTTTCAGGAAGCCGACAATATGCTGCAGGACGTTGACGTTTTTGGGGACCGTGGAACGCACCGCCAGGCCCTCCATGAAAAGCCGGCAATACTGCTCACGGAAATCATCGGGGTTGTGCTGTGTGATTGCCGCCACCAGGGGCCCGAGCAGCTTGAAGTGTTTGGGACTGTGAGCCAGCATGAGGTATTTGTGGGCGGCGTGAAACGCGACGACGTTCTTCGGTGCAAACCGGCCCTTGAAGACTTCCTGCAGCCGGGAATAGGCAAATACGCGTATGATGAAGTTATCGCGCAGTCGGGGATCATTGAGCCGCCCTTCCTCCTCAATCGGCAGCAAGGGATGTTGTTTCTGCAGCGCGGCCGCGTACAATCCCGCGCCACTTTTTTGAGGCATGCCATGGGGATCGTATACCTTGACACGGGCCATGCCGCACGACGGTGAGTCTTTTTTCAGGATGTATCCGCTCAAGCCCCGCAGATCTCGTCGCGCCACCCGATCGGCGGAATACGTGTTCATGCGCTCGGTCCAGTCGGTGCCGGATTGACGGCCGACCATCGACGGTGACTCGGGATTACCGACCAGCCGCACCGCCTCACGCGGGACGCCCATACCGACTTCCAGTTCCGGACAGACAGGCACGAACGAGAAATACTCACCGAGGATATCGGTGATATAGCGATCACGCTTGTGGCCGGCGTCGAAACGTACTTTCTGACCCAGCAGGCAGGTGCTGATCCCGACTCGAATGGGATCGACGGTCGCCGGGCTATCGGATGGGTTGTGTGATGTCACCATCAAAAATCCTCGCTATGGCCTCGGTTCGATAATCGAAGATCGTGTCCAGCTGCCGACGAACCAGGAACCGGTTCACCAGGTCTCCCAGCGGACCCATCGGCAGAACATACTGGACGTCGTCGATAATACGCGTCCCGTCACCCTCTTTCTCGAAGCGATGCGTATGGTGCCAGAAAGTATACGGCCCCCGCAACTGGACATCAACAAAACTATGCGGTGGATCGTAGGCACTTATTATGGTTGTCCAATGGACCGGCAGACCCATCACCTTTACGGTGTAGTCGATCAGCGCCCCCTGACGCATGTCAATTGGCTGAGGTGTGAGGATCCTGAAGCCCATCGATTTCGGCGTAATCAGCGACAGATTCTCCGGGCGTTCGAAAAACCCAAACACCGTGTCCCGGGGCCGGGCGATAGTCATCTCGCGGTGCAGGCGGTGCAGCATCAGGCGACTCCTGCAGTGTCAACCGCGGCCGAAGCAATGTATGCCTTGACATCGAATTTGCGACGGCATCCGCTTTCGCTCATGTATCGAACCTTGCCGAAGATGTCGCGCTCGAACCAGGGACGATCATGCACCCCCCCGATACTCCAGGCGATACCCGTGTAACCGTTGGAATCGTTGCCGTCGAGAGCGAACCGATCGTTGAGATCAATGGCGACGACCAGGGCCTGTTCCGGCGTGGCCGACCACTCGAGTATCTTTTTGGCCCAATACATGCGCATGTAACCATGCATGCGACCCGAACTGACCAGCAACGACTGAGCGGCGTTCCACAGCGGATCATGAGTGTCTGCGGTCTCAAATTGTTGGGGCGAATAGAGGTATGATCGGGGGTCGCCGCGATGTTCGAGGTGTGATGCCTGAGCCCACGACGGGAATCCCTCAAAGGAATCATATTCCGGCGTATGCAGGCAGAAATTGTCTGACAGCTCGCGCCGGACAATCAGTTGTTCCAGGAAAGCTTCCAGCGGTTTGATGTCACGGTCACCGACACGTTGAGCCTCGAGCGCGACACGCTGGGCAGCGAGCTGCCCGAAATGCAGATACGGCGAGAGCCCCGACTGGGCGTCCACCACCGGATTGTTGCGATGCTCAAAGTATCGGGTCAGTCCCGACGACATAAACCGCTGCATGACCGCCATCGCTGCCTCGGAACCCGAGGGCAGGGGCGATATGGTTTGTGGTACGATGGCGGCCGATGGCGCTGTGAGTGTCTCCGACAGTCTGTGCGGGTGAGGTCTCAGCGGGGGAAACTCGGTCAGGAAGCGGCCCAACTGACGGTTGATTCTCGGACGTATCGTGTAGGCCCCGTATTCTCGTTTGTCCGATGCCGTTCGGCACGGGACAATGTTGTGAGCGTCAACTTCGTAGACAGGTATTGATATGTGTTCCGCAACCCTGGCCAGATTCTCGCGGTCCTTGCGCAGCGGTGAGAAGTCCGTTACCACCGTTCCGGCAGCAAAGTGCCTTACTGTCTGAACAATACGTTTGACGGTGTCGCCCGGGAACACGTAAGTGGGAATGCCGTACGTATCCGCTTTTTTTTGCAGGTGAATTAATCCGGCCAGCATGAATGACATCTGACGCTCATTACTGCTGAAGCGGGCGGGATCGGCACAGGCGGCAATAACAAGCGGCTGTCCCGACACCAACGCGCGTTGCTGGGCGTACAACAGAGCCCAGTTGTCCTCCAGACGTTGATCCCGGTTCATCCAGTAGAGCACCGGCCCGGCTGTTGCCGTTCCTTCGTGTACGGTGCGCACTCTGGCATCGTCTATTTCCGACACGCTTTACTCCGTATCCGTCGCTTTGGGCGGCGCGGTTTTGCTCAGTCGTACCAACTCGTGGCGTAAGCCGGCGATCGACTCAACGCGAATGGCCCCAATGCTGTCAAGAGTCGAGGCATACGAATTCGCGGTCGTCCCGCCAACAATGATGCTGACTCCGTCCGGTAGCAGACGGCGCAGGCGCAGAAGTTCCTGAGCGATGCGGGGGTCATCGGACGGGTAGGCCAGACTGAGGGCCACTATCCGCGCACCCTCCTGGGTTACCGCGCCGGCGATGTCTTCGGCGGGCAGATTGGGACCAAGATAGGTGACGTGCCAGCCGGTCGACGCTGCCGTGATGGCCGCTACCAGTGAGCCGTGTTCGTGCAAAACGCCGGTCGGCGTGGTGGCAATCAGGCGCAGGTGTGAATCGTGAGGCTGATGAGCTGCCAACATCGAACCCAGAAACGAGCGAACCACGGCCGAGGCCAGATGTTCGTTGGCTACCCGAAGCTCCCCGTCCTGCCACAACTCGCCAATACGCCTCATCAACGGTTCGATCACTTCATTAAGTAACACCGGCTGACTGAGATCGGTCGAGGCTTGCATCAAGACCGATTCCAGCGACGGTGCATCCAGGTCACGGGTAGCGTTTAGACCGCGCGTAAGATAGTCGGCTGAGCCCGGTGCAGACTTTCCGGCCACCCTCTCAGCAGGCGCCGCAGTGGGGGGCGGCCCGGCCACCAGACGCGTCAACTCCTCGCGACTTAATCCGGCAATCTGACTGATGCTTTCGCCGGCCTCAGTCGCCTGGCGAAGCAGGTTGAGGCGGTCTATCTCCTGATCCGAGTACATTCGCCGGTTGGTGTCAGTCCGTTTGGGTACTACCGCCCCGTACCGCCGCTCCCACACCCTTATAAGGTGCGGGGAGAGCCCCGTTCGGGTTGCAGCTACTCGTATTGTATGGCCATCCACAGTATATCCTCGCGTCGAGTTGTATATATAATGTCTAACTATAGTAACGCAATTTTGGCGCATTTGTTCAAGTTATTTTGTTGTCCCGCCCCAAATCAGAGTGAGTTGTCTAAGCGTATCCTGTTGTCTTAAAATGATATATGTGAAACTACAGGAACTTTATGTAACTTTGGTGAAAAAATATGAACAAGATAGGAACAAAACTTAGACAGATGAGCGTTGTATATGCTGTAACATGAATCGAACGAAACACAAAGGAGATATGAAATGAAGAGTCTTGACATCATCGTAGCAATCCTGCTCGTCGTCGGCGGCCTCAACTGGGGCCTGGTGGGCGCGGCAAACTTTGATCTCGTCGCCACCCTCTTTGGCAACGCGACTTTCATCAGCAACCTGGTTTACATCCTGGTTGGTGTATCCGCCCTCTATCAGGCCATTCAATGGAAAGCCATCCAGCGCCGCTGGGCAATGGCAACGGCCTGACACAGTCGCAAGAGCAATAGGTAGAAACTAGAATTCAGCAGACTAAGGAGTAAAGAAAATGAAATCACGCAAATTCCTACAGATCGGCACCCTGCTTGGTGTCCTGGCCCTTACGGCCGCCTGTTCCGATGACGACAACAACACGCCGTTGTCACCGACCTCAACCCCCGAGAGCAACGTGATGGTTATTCATGCCTCACCGAACGCCCCGGGTGTGGACATCATTCTGAATGACGCTGCCACCCCGGCAGTCGAAGACCTGGTTTTCCCGACCAACACCGGCTACGTTCCGTTGTCATCGGGCACCATCAATGTCAAGGTGAATGCTGCCAACAGCACCACGACCGTCATTAACGAGAACCTGACCCTCGCC
>JAHIVM010000537.1 GCA_018816665.1 Candidatus Zixiibacteriota bacterium | reverse complement strand
CGGGGCCCACTCGAATTGAGCATCCAGACCGATTGTCCGGGCGAGGCTGAACCGAGTTGCGGTTACGTGCCCCACGATGAAGTTGATTGAGTTGCCGATATCCCCCGGGCGAACCATCGTGTGCTCCTCCGTGATACCCTTGACCAGCAGGGGCAGCAGGGCGGTGCCGAGTTTGAACTGGGCCGTAGTTATGGCTGATGATTTCATCGTGCCGCCTCCCATATGATATAAATATGCTATTTCCGCTTAGAGTGGTTCTACGAACACAGAGATGAATTCGCTGCATTGGGGCAACAAAAAAGCCGGAGTCTCCAAAGAAACTCCGGCTTACGTCAACTATATGGTTCTCAGCCAGCTTTTTTCTCAGCCTGGGTAATCCTCCGGGGCGGCTTGCCCTCGGTGATTGTCTCCGCGGTCACGATGACCTCGGCGACCTCGGGATGCGACGGAATATCATAGAGGATCTCCAGCATCGCCTTCTCGAAAATGGAACGCAAGGCCCGGGCGCCCGTGTTGCGTTCACCGGCGATTTTCACCGCCGCCTTGAGCGCTTCCGGCTCGAAACTCAGTTTGACATCTTCCAGTTCCAGCATTTTGGCGTACTGCTTGGTCAGGGCGTTTTTCGGCTCCGTGAGAATGCTCAGCAGCGCTTCTTCATCGAGCTGACGCAACGGTGCATTCACCGGTACGCGACCCACCAGTTCCGGGATCAGGCCGTAGGCGATCAAATCGGCCGGCATCACGTGGTCGAAAATGTCAACCGAACGATGGTCCACCAAATGCTTGTCGGTCTCGAATCCAACAACCTTGCTGCCCTGGCGACGGGCCACGATTTTGTCGAGACCGTCGAAAGCCCCGCCACAAATGAACAGAATGTTTGTAGTGTCAATCTGCACGAACGCCTGCTCGGGGTGTTTGCGACCACCCTTCGGAGGAATATTGGCGACCGTGCCCTCGAGGATTTTCAGCAACCCCTGCTGCACTCCCTCGCCGGAGACATCGCGAGTTATCGACGGGTTACCGTCTTTGCGCGCTATTTTGTCAAGTTCATCGATATAGATGATGCCGCGTTCCGTTTTGTACGGATTGAAATTGGCCGCCTGGAACAACCGCACCAGGATGTTTTCGACATCCTCACCCACATAGCCGGCCTCGGTCAGAACGGTGGCATCGGCGATCGTAAACGGTACCTTGAGGTACTTGGCCAGCGACCGTGCAATAAGCGTTTTGCCCGTACCGGTGGGACCCAGCAAAAGGATATTGGACTTTTCGAGTTCAACATCGTCGGTCTGCGATGTCAACCGCCCGCGCGCACTTTGCTGCATGCGATAGTTGATACGTTTGTAGTGATTGTAGACCGCCACCGAAACGGTACGTTTGGCGCTTTCCTGACCAATGACGTATTGGTCGAGAAAGTTCTTGATGTCGGCCGGTCGGGGTAGATTGGTAAGCTCTTCCGACGGTTCATGTTCGGGGGCGCTTTGCAGCAGGTCGCCGCAAAGGGTCACGCACTCGTTACAAATGAACGAATCGTGTCCCGAAAAAAGCCGCTTCACCTGGTCGTGCGGCTTCCCGCAAAACGAGCAACGCTGCGACAACCTCGGCTTGTACGTGTCATCCGACATTTCTGTCTCGCTTCCTATTCGTTCCCGACCGCATCTCAGGCGGGTCCGGGTATATTGCCGCTATTCCCGTTTCGAGTCGTAGATCTTGTCGATCAACCCGTAGTCAACCGCTTCCTGCGGCGACATGAAGTTGTTCCGGTCAGTGTCCTTCTCAATCCGTTCCAGCGACTGACCGGTATGAATCACCAACAGATCGTTGATCTTCTTGCGGGTTTTCACCGCTTCCTCGGTCATGATGACCATATCTGAAACCTGACCCTGCGAACCGCCCAGCGGCTGATGGATCATGATACGCGCATTCGGCAACGCCGCGCGCTTGCCTTTGGTACCCGCCATCAACAGGAAAGCACCGGCGGAGGCCGCCAGCCCCATACAGGTAGTGGCGACATCCGGTTTGATAAACTGCATCGTATCATACATTGCCAGCATGGCCGACACGGAACCACCCGGTGAGTTGATATACACAAAGATGTCTTTTTCGGGATCCTCGGCCTCCAAAAACAGCATCTGGGCCACGACCAGATTGGCGACACCGTCGTCAATCGGCGTACCGATAAAAATGATGCGGTCTTTGAGGAGACGAGAGAAAATATCATAGGCGCGTTCGCCCCGACCGGTCTGTTCGACCACCATCGGAACCAGGTAGTTGCTCAACATTTTGTCGTCCATACGCTTTCTTTCCTTGGCGCGTGAGCGTCCGTGTATCAGTGAATTCCGTATCTACTTTTTCGCCGGGACCTTGTTGGCGCTCGCGATCAACATCTCAAACACCTTACCCTCCCGGATAGATTCCCTGAGCTCTCCGATTTTGCCGGATTTGTTCAGGGCGTCCCGGGCCTGATCCAGAGTCATGTTATTCTGGGCGGCCAGGCCGTTAATCCAAGTTTCGGTATCATCGGGCAAAACTTCAATTCTTTCCGTCTCGGCGATTGTGTGCCAGATCATGTCCCAGCGCATAATATCAATGCCCATCGGACGGTACTTCTCGCGCAGCTCCTTTTCGTCGAACTCCTGGCCCTGCTTTTTGTTATCCTCAATCACCGCATTGAGATAATCTTCCAGCATGCCTTCCGGGATCGGAATCGGGTTCTTTTCGGTCAACTGACGAACCACCTCGCGCTTGTGGATCCGGCGCTGCATCTCTTCCTTCTGGACCTTGATATGCTCCCGCAACTTCAAACGGTATTCCAGGGCGGTTTCAGCAACACCGGTGTTTTTGGCAAAAGCATCGTTGAATTCCGGCATCTTCCACTCGTTGATAGACTTGATGTCACAACTGTAGACGATTTCCGTACCGGCAAAGCGCGGATCGGAGTAGTTTTCGACGTACTGAACCGTAACTTCCCTGACATCGCCCGGCTTCACACCCGGCAGAACTTCCTTGAACTCCTTGACTGTCAGGTTGTTACCCAGATCGATATGGGAGTTCGGGAACTTGTCGGACTCCAGGGCACCCTTGGAATCGGAGAGCTTGGTCAGGTCGGCCACGACAATATCGGTCGGTCCGGCCGGACGGTCCACCACGGCGACCTCGGCGGTTTCCCGACGTTTGGCCTCGACCAGTTCGTCGACTTCCTCATCGGAAACATCGATTTCCTCAACAGTCAGTTCCAGCCCGTCGCGGGTGATTTCGCCGATTTCCGGAAACACCTCGAGAGTTGCGGTGTACTTGAGGCCGCCGTCATCGGTGAAATCCAGGTTTGAGACCTCGGGGCGGGAAGCGATTTTCAGCTCTTTTTCGCGGACCGCCTCGGGGAGGGAGTCATTGATGACTTTGTCGACAACATCGATTTTGACGGCATCGCCGTAGATTTCCCGAATCATATTCATTGGGGCTTTGCCCTTGCGGAAGCCCTTGAGGGCAGCCTCGCGACGTTTTTCCTCGAGTTGGCGTTCGATTTCGCCGTTGACCTGTTCGGCCGCGATTTCGATAGTCAGTTCTCTTTTGAGCCCTTCGCCCTCTTTCAGTTCTACTTTCAACTCCAACCTCATCAATCATTTAGCCGGGCGCCGCGCTCAAGTGCCGACTATCCCAAAAGGATCCCCGGGAAATTACAAACCATTCATATGACAGTGCCGGAGGACGGTTTGTTCCGCCGACACCCTGCCGTACAACGTGCGAAAGGGGGGACTCGAACCCCCACTCGGTAAAGAACTGGATCCTAAATCCAGCGCGTCTACCAGTTCCGCCACTTTCGCAACTATTGCAGCAAGGTAAAGTACGGCAAATCACATTGATGCGCAATTATTTTCGGCAGGGGCAGATTCGGGGGTAAAGGTATGCGCGACGGATGATTAGGCCATGTAGGGCAGGACCGTCCGCGATCCTGCCGCAACCAAACCGTGCCGTCATGTGCCTCTCGTGACGGCACTCTACCATCTCTGCCGCCTTCAGGTGAGGCACTTGACAGCACGTGTTTTGGGCCATTCTGGAAACGGGCCTGG
>JAHIVM010000536.1 GCA_018816665.1 Candidatus Zixiibacteriota bacterium | reverse complement strand
GTGACATCCGCAGGTAGCCGAGTCCTTCCGGTTGTCCCAGAGATAGACTCTGAATGTGGATGGTCCCAGAAAACAGAAATAATCCGCCTGATCGACATGCTCGTGAGGTCCCCGCACGATCCCGGGCAGGGTCATGGAGACATAGCTCATGGCCGGCAGAAACCGGTCATCCATTTCGTCCCGCCGGAATGTCTCAATCAGCCAGCCGCGTTCGTCGGCATGCTTTTTCAAATCGGTGACTATCACATCTGGAATGGAATCCGTGTTCACGCATTACTCCTCATAATCGTCGCAAAACTCTTTCAGGGCGACTCGATAGTCGCGCATGTCATTTGCTCCCGCCGCCTTAAGGCGCGCGTTTTCGAGAGCCGACAGAGCGGGGCGCACCGCCCGACGAGGAAATTCATCGGATGAGCACGGTTCCACAACAGCATTCATACGCCGAAACTCAAACGTATCGCGAGCCAACTGGTACCAGGAGCAGATTCCTTCGGCGGTGGCGTGAAACAAACCCGTGAGACGGCGGTCAATAACGGTTACTGTCTGGCGAACGACATCCCGGGTCCAGGTCGGGTTACCCACCTGGTCGTTCACTACTTTTATCGGGTCGACTGTCTTGCCGTCGGCAGCGCTCTGCCGTTGCGCACGGCCCAGCTTGAGCATGGTTTTAACAAAATTCGTGCCGTGCTCTCCGTAGACCCAGGAAATGCGCATGATGGCATATTCCTCAAGAGCAGCAGCTACCGCCCGTTCACCGGCCAGTTTTGATCGTCCGTACACGGTTTGCGGATTTGGCAGATCGTCCTCGGTGTACGCCTCTTCGGCTTGACCGTCGAATACGTAATCGGTTGAATAATAAATCAGGCGCGCTCCGCAGTCATGGCATGCTGCGGCGACATTGCGGGTGCCCTCGGAGTTGACCGCCATGGCGGTTTCCTCCTGTGTCTCACAGCCGTCAACATCGGTAAACGCAGCGGCATGGATCACGACATCGGGCTGAACCCGCTTGACATGCGCGGCCACCGCGTCGATATTGGTGATGTCGATAGTATCGACATCGAATCCAACAACGTCAAACGTCCTCGGCAGATGGTCCATCAGGTCGCGACCGAGTTGCCCCCGGCTGCCCGTAACCAGAATCTTAGAGCATTTCACCGTCGACTTCCCTCACTACATCCTGGAGGTACTTGCGATAGGAGTTCGCAGGCATGGCCGCCAGCAGAGTCTCCATTTGCGCTCGATTGATAAACCGCATGCGGTAGGCAATCTCTTCCACACAGGCGATCTTCTGCCCCTGGCGGCTCTCGATTGTCGCGATGAAGTTTCCGGCATCGAGCATACTCTCATGCGTTCCCGTATCCAGCCAGGCTATGCCCCGGCCCAGACGAACCAGTCGCAACTGGCCGCGCTCAAGGTAGGCTTTGTTGATGTCGGTGATTTCGAGTTCGCCGCGCGCCGACGGTCTCAGTCCGCGGGCGACTTCCACAACATTGGCATCGTACAGGTACAGGCCGGTCACCGCATAGTTGGACTTCGGTCTGGCCGGCTTTTCTTCAATGGACAACACCGTGCCGTTGGCATCGATTTCGGCTACGCCATAGCGTTGCGGATCCTTGACATAATACCCAAACACCAAACCGCCGCTGCGAAACGCCCGTGCCTCGCGCAGGAAGTCATACACACCGTAAAACACATTGTCGCCCAGAATTAGCGCTACCGGATCGCTGCCGATAAACTCCTCACCCAGGAGAAAGGCCTGCGCGATGCCCTGCGGTGCGTCCTGCACTTTGTACGATATCCTGAGCCCCAGGTGACTGCCGTCGCCAAACAAGTGCTCGAAACGCGATGTGTCCTCGGGGGTTGAAATGATCAGGATTTCCGTGATGCCAAACAGCATCAACGTGGACAGCGGATAAAACACCATCGGTTTGTCGTAAATCGGCAGCAACTGCTTGCACACTACCTGGGTTGTTGGATACAACCGGGTACCGCTGCCTCCGGCCAGTATGATACCCTTGGTGACCTGTCCGCTCATGTCATCTCCCGCCTGTCGGCATACATCCGGTCGTAGTATTTACTATAGTCCCCGCTTACACATCGTTCCATCCAATTCGTATGGTCGAGATACCACTGGACCGTCTGCGCAAGGCCATCGGCAAACGTATAGCGCGGTTTCCAGCCCAGCTCCCGTTGGATATATGAGGCGTCGATGGCGTACCGACGGTCGTGTCCGGGGCGATCCTCCACAAACGTTATCAAACGGTCCAACGGCTCAGTGCCCAGCCGGTCTGTCAGGATGGCGCAAATTCGCTGCACCAGTTCAAGGTTGGTAATCTCATTATGGCCGCCGATGTTGTACGACCCGCCTTTGCTGCCTTCATGAAACACCAGGTCAATTGCTTCACAATGATCCTGGACATGAAGCCAATCCCGGACATTCCGGCCGTCGCCGTACACGGGAAGCTTCAAGCCGGCCCGGGCGTTGCGGATCATCAACGGGATCAGTTTCTCGGGAAACTGGTACGGCCCGTAATTGTTTGAGCAATTGGTCGTGACCACATCCAGGCCGTACGTTTCGTGATAGGCCCGCACAAGGTGATCCCCGGCCGCCTTGGAGGCGGAATACGGTGAGTTGGGCCGATACGGGCTTTGTTCGGTGAAGTATCCCGTTTCCCCCAGCGATCCGTACACTTCATCGGTTGACACGTGATGAAACCGAAATCCCCGGTCCATACGCCCCCGCGCCAGTTCCAGCAGGTTGAACGTCCCGTTGATGTTGGTGGAGACAAACGCCGACGGTCCGGTGATCGATCGATCCACATGAGATTCGGCCGCCAGGTGGATCACTCCGGTGAGGTCATGTCGATCAAAGCACTCAAGCAGGGTTTCGAATTGCCGGATGTCTATCTTCTCAAAGCAATAATTGTCTTTGCTCTCAATGGATTCGAGGTTCATCAGGTTGCCGGCATAGGTCAGGCAGTCAATATTGACAAACAGATAGTCGGGATACCTGGGAACCAGGTGCAACAACAGGTTCGAACCAATGAACCCGGCGCCCCCGGTGACTCCGATACGTTTTGCATAGCTTCTCTGACCCACGTACGACCCCTTATTCGACCGCCGGCTCCGGCTCGTCCCACACGGCAAACTTGCTCACAGACAAAAGTTTACGGCCGGCATGGGTTTTCTGCAACAAAAACAGTGATGAGCCCTGCAACAGCCCGAATCCCCCGGCACAGAGGGAAATAGCAGACATAAAAAAACCGCCCGTGACGTCCGGCCGGCATCAAAATGGTGGTGGGGGAAGGATTTGAACCTTCGAAGGCTTCGCCGACAGATTTACAGTCTGTTCCCTTTGACCACTCGGGAACCCCACCAACTCATCTATAAAAAGGAAATCGGCCGCAAAGCTGATTTCCAAGAGCCTCAAATATAGGTGCTTCCAACAAAAAAGCAACCCCAAAAAAAGGCCGAATCCGTCATTTTGGGGATACGAATCAGGCCTCAAAACCACACTGAAGGACGTCCTCTCAACCCCGGTTCGAGTTCTTGAGAACCTCCTTGTATATTCCCTCTGTGCGCCGGGCAATAGCTGTCCAGGAGTACCGGGAGGCAGTATCCAGTGATCCCCGAACGATCCGCTCATACAGGATTCTGTCCGTAGACAGTCGTTGAATCGCCCGCGCCAGCGCCGCAGGATTTCGCGGTGGCACCATGATCCCGTTGACACCATCGGCAATCAACTCGGGCAGGCCACCGACATTGGTCGACAAAACCGGCGTCCCGCAGGCCATGGACTCTATCGCTGCCAGCGAGACGGCCTCCATGAGCGACGGGATCACGGTCAGGTCGGCAAGCTGATAATACGCCACCATCTCGTCCACGGGCACATTGCCCAGGAGGATTACCTGGCTGGAGTCGGCCACCTGACGTTGCGCCCAGCGCACCTCTTCTTTATAGCGCGGGTAACCGTCGTAATCCGACCCGGCAAACAGGAACTTGTACCGCCTGTCGAACTGCCCTCGTCGGATGGCCTTCATCAGGTACAGGACACCCTTTGTTGGCGCCCAGCGCCGGGGACACAGTACTACAAAGTCATCCGCCGCCAACCCCCGGGCCTGCCGGAGTTCCGCGATATTCGAAGCAGGGCTGAACATAGACAAATCCACCCCGTTGTGGACTGTGGCACAATGCGGATGAAGCGCTTTGGGAGTCAGTTCAATGCTGGGACCGATCACATAGCGGAAGTGCTTGAGCATCCAGCGAAGCAACCGTCGCCCCGGATACGACAACCGCAGGTACAGGTATTCGCCGGTATGATTGGTGAGCATGCACGGCACCCGCTTCGCAAGTATCTTGGTAGTCCGGATATTGGACACAAAATCGTGCTGGTGGACGATGTCCGGACGAGCTCGCAGGACCGCCTTGGATATACGTCGCGAATGAAGCAGAAAACGAGCCTTGTTGAGAAAAGCGGTCGCAAAACCGATTACCCGCACCCCGTTGAACTTGCTCAAAAAGTGAAACAGCCGGTACCGGGGGATGCCGATGTACCTGATTTCTATGCCTGAAACCGTCTGAGTGGTAACTTCTTTGGTGTCGCTTTCGATCGGCTGCAGGACGATCAGTTCATGTCCCTGGGCCTGCAGGGCATGAGCCATGAAGTAGATATGGTTCTCTACCCCGCCGATATTGGTACCAAAATTGAAGACCGACAGAAAACCGATCCTCATCGTGTTACTCCCAGGATCTCCAGTGATTCGCTCCAATCCGTATATGCTGACCGATCGCCCCACCTCAGAATGCCCCTATCGTAGCGGTTTTTCGGAGTTGCGTCAAGCAAAGCCTGAAAGATCGGCCGTCAGGGCATGTTTCTGTAGCAGAATGGTACAGCCCCGGTTAGACCACTGATTGGGACTACAGGCGGGAGAGAACGTCCAGTACGGCTCCGGCAGATGTCGGCCAGTCAAACCGCTCGGCCTGGGCTTTCCCCCTGGCGATCAAGTCCTCGCGCAGTGCCCTGTCCGACAGGACATTTCGAATCGCGTCCGCGATCTCCCCCGGCCGGGCCGGATCGACATACACGGCGGCATCGCCGCAGACCTCGGGCAGGCTCGCGGCGTTGGACACCACCACCGGGCAACCTGCGGTCATGGCCTCCAGGGGCGGCATACCGAACCCCTCATAAAACGACGGGTACACAAACACCTCGGCATGGTGGTAGAGAGTTGCCAGTTCACGGTCCGAGACATGACCGGTGAACACGATACTCTCGGCCCCGGGGCTTTCTGTGTCTATCCCTATCGCTCCAAATGCCCGGTGCCTTTTCCCCACTACCACGAGTTTGAGATCAGAATCAGCCAGCAGTCGAAACGATTCCACCAGCCCCTTCAGGTTTTTGCTCGGGGCCAGCGAGGACACGCCCAGGACGTACCGGCCGTACGGATTGGCTCCCGAGACTGTCTCCCCGCCCGACGCCGGTGTCGCGGCACACGGAATCACTTCAATACGGCTCTCGGGCACACCCAACAACTCGAGGATCTCACGTCGCGAAAACTCGCTGTCCGTAATTACTTTCAGAGCCAGCCGGGCGATCCGGGGGATAAAAAAACGGTAGGTCAGACGAAACGCCCGCGAATACCATTCGGGATGACGCAGAAAGGCGACATCGTGAATAGTGACCACGTTGCGATCGTATGACAGCGGTGCCATATTGGCCAGGCTAAGCAGAATGGGACGGCGCCGTCGGCATCTCAGAAACATCGGGAGCTCAAGTTGCTCCCAGGCATACCCGCCGAACAACCCCACTTTCCGGGGGTGCAACGTTGTGGCATTGCTCTCGGCTGTCAACTTTCGAGGACTGACCACTACGATCGACGGGTCAAGCGTTGTCAACGACTCGGCTATAGCGCCGGCGTAGCGCTGTACTCCCGTCGTAGGCTGCGTGAGAAACCGCCCGTTGACTACTCGGTCCAAGGCAAAACTCCGGCCATATACATCATAAGAAGAACATAGATGCCCGACGAACGAATGGAAACAAAAAGTCTGCCCTCCAGATGGTACTAGCAGATTTTCAGAAAGGCATCGGCCACGCGGCGGCAGTTGCCGGAACGGTGGGTGTTAAACAGCTTGTTCACCCTCAGACGATTCGGGGCGAAGCGGTCACCCTTCTCGACATCTTCCAGGAGCACATCCAGGCACCGTTGTACATCAGGCCAGTTTTTGCAG
>JAHIVM010000535.1 GCA_018816665.1 Candidatus Zixiibacteriota bacterium | reverse complement strand
CCGCCGTGGGTCGAGTGCCTGGGATCGGTTGATACCGCGCTCTGCCTGGCCGAACCGGACACCCTGTGTCTGCCGGTAACGATACTCGGTACCGACGTTCAGGTGGCGATCAGCCCCATCGGTTATTATGAAGACGGCTTTGTTTGTATCCCCGTTCTTGAACCCGGGGAATTCGAGATCAATGTCACGGCCTACAACGACTATGACACTGTAGTATGCGTGACCTCGCTGGTCGTGACCGGCGGAGTGGCTCCCGAAGTCATCATGCCGGACGACACCACGCTGCATCTCTGTGAAGCGGGAGAGGTGTGTTTTGACGCTGTCGTCCGTGATACCGATTTTGACATCGTCTCCATAGATGTCAGCTACGGCACGTACAACCCCGAGACTGATCAGATTTGTTTTGCCGCCGATGTTGACGGTCAGTATGCCATCATTCTGACAGTCACCGACGACTGCGGCAATGTGGTTGAAGATACCACCATCGTTGACGTGACCATCAACAAACCTCCGGATGTCATTCTCGGCGATGACTTCTCGGCCCTGGTTTGCGAGGGTGACGAGGTTTGCGTGTATATCGGCTGGGAGCTTGACGGCACCTGGATGCTGATGAAACCGAACTTCGGTGTTTTCAACGCTGCCAATCACGAAATCTGTTTCACGCCGGATACTGCCGGCATATATGAGCTGATTGTCAAACTGACCGACAAGTGCGGACAGACCGATGTGGACACCGCGTATATCGACGTTCAGGTGAACAGCGCGCCCACAATCAGCAACCTTCAGGATACGTCGGTATACCTCTGTTTCCCGACCCAGATATGCGTGCCGGTTGACATCGCCGATATCGATGACAACCTGGCCTCGGTCAGCGTTTCGCGGGGCACGTATGCGGACGGTCAGATTTGTATCCTGCCGTACAACCAGGGCGGCTATGAGATCGTCGTGACGGCGGTCGACGAGTGCGGCCTGCAGGCCGTGGATACGGTGGTCATCACCGTCAAGACGGACCAGGGTATTTCGCTTGAGTGCCCGGAGGATACTACCATTTTCCTCTGCGAGCCGGACACGGTATGCTTCCCGATCGGCGGCATTCCTGAAGGCGCAGAGGTATCGGTCAGCGGTATCGCCACCTATTGGGACGCTGCCGCGCAGGCGATCTGCTTCTACTCGGATTGCTGCCTGGAGAATACGATCGGTGTCACGGTGACAACCGCATGCGGCTCGTACAGCTGTGACTTCAGGGTCTCTATCCAGACCAACAGTCCGCCGCTGGTAGTGATTGCCACCGACACGAGCATTGTTCAGTGCGAACTCACCGACATCTGTCTGCCGGTGGGTATCAACGATATCGACGGCAACATCAGTTCCGTCGAAACCAACTTCGGCACCTACGACAGCTACCGCCGTCGGGTGTGTTTCACGCCGGATACAGCCGGTACCTACACTGTCGTAGTCACGGCGATTGACTCCTGCGGCGGGGACCGGGTCGACACGGCTCTGGTAACGGTCGCCTTGAACTCGGCGCCGGTAATCACGTACGAGGCAGTCGACACCGTCTTCCAGCAGTGTGAGCCGGAAGTGATCTGTCTGCCGATAGAAATCAGCGACATCGACGGTAATATCGCCAGCATTACCGTCACCGGCGGCGAATATGACGCCGAAAACCGGCAGGTGTGTCTGCTGCCCGACGGCCTGGGTACCTTCTGTATGGAAGTGGTGGCGACCGACATCTGCGGTCTGCTCGACTCCAGAACCATTTGTGTGGTCGTCGACTCAGGCAACTACGTGGACATCGTTTGTCCCGACGGCGATTTGCCGGAAGTAGTCCTGTGTGAGGCCGGTGAAATCTGTCACGACCTCCTGATAAGCGGCAACGGTACTTTCGATGTTTCTGTCTATTTCGGTACCTGGTCGGACAACAGCCTGTGCTTCACCGCCGATACCAGCGGTTTGTACACGATCACCGTGATCGCCGAGGCCGACTGTGTTAGCGACACCTGTGAGATAGTGGTGCCGGTCACCATTCTTGAGCCGCTGGCAGTTGCCTGTCCGCCGAACGATAACGTATTCCTGTGCGCTCCGGATACCCTCTGCTACGACTTCTCGTACGCTCCGGCCTCGGCCGATGTCCAGGTCAGTGATCCTGCCTACCTGCACGAAGGCCAGATCTGCGTACCGGTACCGGCCGAAGGAGAGCAGATCATCACAGTCACGGTCTCCAACCAGTGCGGCATCGACAGCTGCAGCTTCAGTGTTGTGGCCGATTTCAACGACGCACCGACCGTTGTTGCGGGCGACGATGTTACCCTGGTAGAGTGCGCGCTGTCAGAGATATGCGTCCCGCTCACCGTTACCGACAACAACGACAATATCACGAGTCTCACCACGACGCTTGGTGAGCTGGACGGCGACTCGCTGGTGTGTCTGACTCCGGATGCTTACGGCACGTATCAGATCATTGTAACAGTCACCGATGACTGCGGCCTTACCGATGTCGACACGGTCGTGATCTCTATCAGCGAGGGTGAATACGCCTCGATCGAGTGTCCCGATGGTACCCAGTATGCGTCCATCTGCGGACCGGACACGGTGTGTATCCTGGCTGCCGTCACGCCGCCTACCGCCGAGGTTACGGTGCTGCCGGCCGGAACTTACAACCCCGAAACCGGCGAGGTGTGTGTTTTTGCCAGCGCGGGCGGTACCCGCGCCATCACGGTGATCGCGGCCTCCCAGTGCGGTTCCGACACCTGTACGTTCAACCTGGCCGTTGACTTCGGTATCCCGCCGGCGATTGCCTGTCCGGACACATTTGATACCCTGCTCTGCCTGGTTGAACCGGTCACGCTCTGTATCCCGGTTGAGATCGTTGGCTCGGGCGTCTCAGTGAATGTCAATCCCGCCGGTACCTGGGAAGCCGGAATGCTCTGCGTTCCCATCTCGGGCGCGGGTGAACATACTTTTGATATCATTGCCCACGGAACCTGTGGCGCCGATACCTGCAGCACAACATTCGACGTGACTGCCGATGAGATGCCGCAGCTGTTCCTGCCGGAGATGCTCGCTTTCGAGCGTTGCCCCGATGACACCGACCAGATTTGCATCGACGGTATCTTTGGTACCGATGCGGAATCCGATGTCGTTATCACCCAGATCTGCGGCCCGGGCGAGTTCACGTCGGCGACCGGCGATAGCGGGGCAGTCTGCTTTGTCCCGACCGCCTTCGGCGAAGTGGCATTCTGTTTCGAGATTACCGACGGCTGTCATACGCTGATCGACACCATGGTGGTGGATATTCAGCTGAAGGATGACTGCGACGTGTGTGTCCGGATGACCATCGACGGCGGCGAGTGCACACCCGTGGGACTGCGCCACGTCGTGAAGGTCAACATCGAAACCAACGATGCTATCGGCGGCTTTGACATCCTCCTGGCGTACGACGCCTCGGCCCTGTCGTTCCAGAATGCCTGGCTCGATGACGGTGCGGCGGATGCCTGGGAATATTTCACCTGGAATCTCAACGACGACGCCTGTGGCGGTGCCTGTCCCTCGGGTATTGTGCGGTTTGTCGGTATCGCGGATCACAACAACGGTGCCGCGCACCCGCCGGAAAGCGCCTATACGCCGGAAGGCACCCTGATCTTTATGGAATACCAGATTGCAAACGATCAGAATCTGGGCGGCCAGTTTGTCCCGATCAACTTCTTCTGGCTGGATTGCTCTGACAACAGTTTCTCCGATACCACCGGCACGGTGCTGTTCATCGACAGCCGGATATATAACGTAGAGCATCTCCTGCTCTGGGATGAGTTCGATGAGGACAATTTCCCCGAAACGGCCCGCCTGCAGAATGTTGGCGCACCGGACTCCTGCATCATCCCGGATCAGAAGACGGAACCGCTGCGCTGCGTGGAATTTGTCAACGGCGGTATTTGCATCATCCATCCGGATTCAATCGACGATCGCGGTGACATCAACCTCAACGGCATCGCTTACGAAATCGCCGATGTGGTGGTGTTCACCAACTACTTCATACGCGGATTGTCGGCCTTTACGCTCAGTGTTCCCGGCCAGATTGCCGCTACGGATGTCAATGCCGACGGACTCACCCTGACGGTGTCTGACCTGTCGCTCCTGATTCGGGTCGTGGTTGGCGATGCCAACCCGGTTCCGAAACTGCGTCCGTACGACGAACCGGCCAATGTCTCATCGCTGCTCAGTGCCGGCGACATGAAAGTGACTACTGAAACCGTCAGTGACCTGGGTATCGGCTACTTTGTCTACGACCTGGCGCCGGGTGTCACCGTGGGTGAGCCTGAACTGGGTGATGATGCCGGAGCCCTGGATATGATGTGGTCGATCGAGGACAACCAGTTGAAAGTCCTGCTGTACGATCTCGGCACGGGACGGGTTGCATCGGGCCGTCACGAGCTGTTCACGGTGCCTGTGACGGGCGAGGGTGGTATTACCCTGTCCCAGGTTGAACTGGTGGACTACCAGGGTCAGCCGTATAAAACGCAGGCGAATGGGGCGGTTCTGCCGGATCGGTTCACCCTGAACCAGAACTATCCCAACCCGTTCAACCCGAGCACCACCATCTCGTTCGGACTGCCGCAGTCCGCATCGTGGAACCTCAGGGTATACAACATCACCGGTTGCCTGGTTAAGAGTTTCAAGGGTGACAGCGAGGGCGGTGTGGTCGAACTGGAGTGGGATGGCACCAACGAAGCCGGAGAGATGACTGCGTCAGGCGTGTACTTCTACCGACTGGATGCCGGAACCTTCTCAGACACGAAGAAGATGGTTCTGCTGAAATAAACCCCCTTTCTATCTTTCCTCTATGGCGTCCGGAGACCATGTACTCTCCGGGCGCCGTTTTATTTGTGGTAAGAGCCGCCCTTGAGGATATCAAAGGCACGGAAGAGTTGTTCCAGGAGGACCAGCCGGACAACCTGGTGCGAGAAGGTAAGGGGGGAGAGCGACAACTGCAGGTCCGCCTGTTCCAGAACGACCGGGGCCAGACCATGCGGCCCGCCGATGACAAACGTCAGACGCCCCTGGGCCTGCACCTGGATGCGTTCCAGCAGGCGCGCAAACTTCAGTGAATCGAACTGTTTCCCTCGGTCGGTGAGGGCTATGACGTAACCCTTGCTGATTGCCGGCAGCAGCCGTTCAGCCTCTTTGGCGCGAACTTCATCGGGCGAGAGGGAGGCGGTCCCTTTCAGGGCGGGGAGATAGGCGTAGTCAATTGCGGCATACCGGGACAGCAAGGTGTGGAAGTGTTCGGCGCCCTCGGTTACCCAGCGATCCTTGTCCTTGCCGATACCGGCAATCGTGATCTTAAGCACACGGAAACGCCTTCAGTATCAACCGGCGAGACCGGGGACCGTCGAATTCGCAGAAGTAAATCCCCTGCCACGTGCCCAGCGCCAGCATGTCGTCGGCCACCAGTACCTGCAGCGATGATCCCATGAGCGACGCCTTGATATGGGCATCGGAGTTGCCCTCACCGTGATGGTACCCGTCACTCTGCGGGATCTCTTTGTTGAGCTTGTAGAGGATATCCCGGGTGACGTCCGGATCAGCGTTTTCATTGATGGTGATTCCGGCTGTTGTATGGGGTACAAAGCACACAATCATGCCGTCGCTCAGTTGTTGATCGGCCGCAAAACTGCGGACGATGTGCGTGATGTCGACCAGTTGTTCACGGGCCGATGTGCGGACGGTAAATACTTCCATCAGTCAAACAGCGCTTCGGCAAATGCCTTGGGATCGAATTTCTCGAGATCGTCGATTTGCTCGCCGATGCCGATATACTCAACCGGCACGCCCAGTTCCTCGGCGACGGCAATAACCACGCCGCCCTTGGCGGTGCCGTCGAGTTTGGTAATGATCAAGCCGTCGCAACCAACCGCCTCGGTAAACGTGGCCACCTGGGAAATAGCGTTCTGACCCGTGTTGCCGTCAATAATCAGCTTGCTGAGTACACGGGCGTTGGGGGCGGCCTTTACCACCACCCGCTTGATTTTTTTCAGCTCTTCCATCAGGTTGGATTTGGTATGCAGCCGGCCGGCGGTGTCAACCAGCAGGATGTCGGCATTGCGGGCGGTGGCGGCGCTGGCGGCGTCAAATGCCACCGAGGCGGGGTCGGCACCTTCCTGGGAGCGGATGATATCCACGCCGCTGCGGTCGGCCCAGATGGCTATCTGATCGATGGCTGCGGCCCGGAAGGTGTCCCCGGCGGCAATGATGACTTTGCGTCCCTCACGGGCGAAACGTGTCGCCAGCTTGCCGATCGTGGTGGTTTTGCCCACGCCGTTCACGCCGGTAATTAGCCAGACAGTCAAGCCGTTGCCGTTGCCGGGCAGCGCGCCGTCATCCTGCCGGGTGAGGATGGCAGAGATTTCTGCCTTCAGCAGCGCCATCACCTCATCGGCATCCGTCGTTTTGTTGGCCCTGGCGGCCTCGCGAAGGTTCTCGATCAACCGCATGGTGGCCTTGACGCCCACATCGGCCTGGATAAGAATCTCCTCGATTTCATCTATCAGATCGTCGTCGATCTTGCGCTTGCCCACTACCTGCGCGATTTTACCCATAAGGTTATCGCGGGTCTTGCTAAGCGACTTCTTCAGCTTCTCAAATGATCCAAACATAGATGTCTTACTGGGACGAACTGTCCGTCTTGTTCGTAATACTCACGACAGGAGTGATCCGCTCCTTGACCGGTTCCGGCAACGGCTCGCTGCCGGTTTCCTCGGGAGTGGCAATATCCAGCTCGGCCTGATCGGCATCGCCGCTTTCGCGGAAACGGACCGACACCAGCGTGGATACGCCCGGCTGCTCCATGGTGACACCGTACAGATTGTCCGCAGCTTCCATGGTGATTTTGTTGTGCGTGATCGTGATGAACTGCGTCTGCGCCGAGAAACTGTGGATCAGCTTCAGGAAGCGATGACAGTTCGCATCATCCAGCGGAGCGTCGATTTCGTCCAGGATACAGAACGGCGACGGCTTCACGAGGTAGAGCGAAAACAGGAGGGAGATGGCAGTAAGCGCCCGCTCACCGCCGGACAGCATGGTGATCGGCAGAAGCTTTTTGCCGCCGGGACGGGCGATAATTTCAATGTTCGATTCAAGCGGATCGTCCGGATCCTCCAGACGAATATCTGCCTCGCCGCCGTTGAACAGCTCCACGAACAGCTTGCGGAGGTTATCCCGAACCTTGTCCATGGTTTCGGTGAAGAGCTGCTTGGCGGTGTGGTTGATCTTATTGATGGTGGCTTTTAGATCGTTTTTGGCCGAGGTAAGATCGGCCAGTTGTTCACTGAGGAATTTCTCGCGTTCGCTGGCGACTTCGTATTCCTCGAGAGCCAGCAGGTTGACCGCGCCGAACGAACGCAGTTTGTCTTTTATCTCGGCCAGGTGAGCCGGCGCCTGTTCATCGGTGATGTTGTCGTCGGGCCGCTCCAGCACAACGTTGGTAAGGTCGACCTCGTACTCATCACGCAGTTTCTCACTCAATGAGCCTATCTCGGAGTCCATGGAGGTGAGTCGAATTTCGGCCTGATGCAACTTCTCGGCTACTCCGTCTTTCTGCTGCCGAAGTTGTTTGGCCTCTTTTTCGCGTTCATCAACCCGCTCCATGATGCTCGTCTGGACCGCCCGCATCTCTTTCTGGCGAACGACATGACTCTCGCGCTTTTCGAACGATTCCTTCAGGGAGATTTCGAGGGAGGTCAGGGTAGACTCCGCTCCGGCAATGTCCCGTTCGGCCTGCTCGATTTCCGATGTCTTGGTGTTATGGCGATGTTCAATCTCAGCCATAACATCGGCGATATATGCAATCTGGCTTTCGACCTGTTCAACCCGGCTGCGGGCTTCGATAACCGCTACCTGCAGTTTGGCCACCCGCTCCGCGGCCGCAACCGCCTCGCGCTCTACATCTTCCAGGCGGCTGCCCACCTGATTCATGCTGTTGACCAGCGACTCTTTCTGATTGGTCAGAGTCGTGAAGTCGAGGCCGAGCGAACACTGGCGGTCCCGAATTCGTTCCAGCCGGCTGTGTAGCTGCTGCTTCTCGCGTTCCAGGCGCTCGAACTCGGCGGTGAGACTGCGATTCTCGAACTCTGCCTCGCCCAACTTTGCCTGAATCGATACCAGTTCCTCGGCGATTGTCTCGAGGTCTGATGATACCTGGCCGGACTCGGCCCGAACTGCGCCGAGCCGTACGCTGGTCCGATTCTTGCGTTCCCTTACGGTATCAATGCGCTTCTGCAGTTGCTGGATTTCCTGTTCCTGCTCCGCGACCTTTTCTTTCCGCCGGAATAACGGGAAGGCATCGTCAGAGCCGCCCGCCACGAGATTCTTGCGATAGAGAATACCATCGGTGGATACCGCACTGAACCCATAGGGAAGACGTTCGAGGATGGCGTCGGGATTGGTTCCCGCGTGGAATACGACCGTCCGGGCCAGCACCGCCTCCATGAGAGGACGATGGCTGTCGCCGGAAGTGACGAATCTGTCCAGCCAGCCCACTACGCCCGGGAGATCGATTTCAGGACGTTTGACGACCGGGTTGATGATTCCCGTGTCCGGCACCAGGATACCGATGCGGCCCTTTTTCTCGGCGCGCAGGTGAGTGATGATGTCCACGGCCGTGGCCCGATCCTCACACACGATGAAGCGGGCCATTTCGCCCAGCGCTGCCTCGAGGGCCGCCTCCATGCCGTCGGAGGGGACAACAACTTCGGCCACCGTGCCGACCAGCCCCGGCCAGCGTTCGCGCTGATCCATGGCGGTCAGAACGCCGGACTCATACCCCTCGTATTGCAGCATCATTTCTTCGAGTAGATTGCGTCGCGCCTGGCAGGCTTCAACCGAGGCTGCCAGATTGCTCAACTCAAGGGTCAGTTCCTCGCCGGTCTCAACCAGTTGTTCCATCTCGGTGGTGAGCTGGCGCTGACGTGCTTCCAGGGCCGTCTTTTTGGCGCTGGCCTCGTCAAGCAGGTTGCGATGTGTCTCTATCTGCGAAAGCAATTCACGCTGACGCGGCTTCTCGTCTTCGATTTGCGCGTTGAGATTGTCAACCGATTCGGTGTACTCGCGATCCTGTTCCTCGAGATTGTCCTTCTCGGCCCGACCCGACGATATCTTGCCCTCGAGATCCAGCAGGCGCTTGTTTTCTTCTTCCTTCGTCAGGCGCGCCCGCATGAGGTGCTGATCCGCTTCGGCCTGGACATGCTGGGCCTCGGCCAGTTGCTTTTTGACACTGTCAAGTTCCTGGCGATGCGTTTCCATCTGTGCATCGGCGGCCTTGCGTTGCTCGGTCAACTGGCCCGTGCGCTCGCCGAAAGCTCCCAGGTCGACGCGGTTCTTTTCGATCAACTGCTGAGCGTTGGATTTTTTCTCCTTCAGGACCGAGATTTGCCGTTCGGCGTCGTGAGCTTCCTCGTTGATAGCATAGATCGTGTTGCCGATCTCAGTCAGCTTGCGCTCGACATCAATCTGTTCCTTGCGGTCAGTCTCCAGTTGTGCCAGGGCCTGGTCCAGACCCGACTCGCGCTGGATGCGCTGATCGGAGAGAGCATCAAATTCCGCCCGCAGCTCACGCTTATCGTTTTCCAGCTTTTTCATCCGACGAGCCGCGAGGAATATCTCCCAGCCTTTGATCTCGTCGCTGAGTTTTGTGTACCGCTCGGCTTTTTTATGCTGACGATACAGTGAGTTGACGCGGGTTTTGACCTCGGCGTAAATGTCCCGCAGGCGCAGGAAGTCATTCTCGGTGGCATCGAGCTTCCGCATGGCGGCTTTGCGCCGCTGCTTGTACTTGGTAATGCCGGCCGCCTCCTCAAACAGGAAACGCCGTTCTTCCGCCTTGTCCGAGATCACCGAGTCGATCATGTCCTGCTGAATAACCGAGTACGAATGGGCGCCCATACCCGTGTCGGCAAACAGCTCCGTGATGTCTTTCAGGCGGCAGGGAACACGATTGAGCAGGTACTCCGATTCGCCGCTACGGAACAGGCGGCGACCAATCTGCAGCTCATGATACTCGGTGGGGAGGATACCCCGGTTGTTGACAATGGTGAGCGTGACCTCGGCCATGCCGAGTGCCTTCATGTCATTCGTCCCGTTGAAAATCACTTCGTCCATTTTGCCGCCGCGCATCAGGGTGGGACGTTGCTCACCCAGTACCCACCGGAGCGCGTCAAGGACGTTGGTTTTGCCGCAGCCGTTCGGACCCACCACGGCCGTGACGCCGGGTGAGAATTTCATCGTGGTTTTATTGGGAAAGGACTTAAAGCCCAGCAGCTCGATCTTTCTTAGATACACTCTTCCTCCAGAGACTCAATTGTCGGCGGATGCGGTGCCGGGCTGCCGTTGAACTATGGTGCCCAGAGTTTCCAGCATGGACCGGTAGATATTGCGTTCATCGCGCAGATACTTGGTTTTGATCTCGACATTGTAATACGGATCACCAAGATGATTGCTCCGCCCGATACGAACCGCGCCGGGGAAATTCAATAACACGGTCGAAGTAAAATGGCATGACTGCAGATTCAGATCAAGAATCATGTCGTACTTGTAGTCGCTCAATGTCTTCAGGTAGCTTTTTTTCGGCATTCCGGTCCAGGACAACTGATCTACCGAGGGGCTGAGTATCTGAAAGCCTTTGCGCGGGTACATGTCGTGAACCTTAATACCGGGAACGGTCAGCAACGTGATGTCGGCCGGCCGAAACATCTGACTGATCGTCGGCAAAAACTG
>JAHIVM010000534.1 GCA_018816665.1 Candidatus Zixiibacteriota bacterium | reverse complement strand
TGTTCGCGTACGGACTTGGTGACCTTGTAGTCTATCTTAAGGCGCGTGGGACGATCGGGGATCAAGGGGCAAAGAAAGACGACAAATCCGCGTTTCTGGGCGACGGCGGTCAGACCAACGGTAGTGTCGCCCGCGGGGATGTCCAGCCGGGCATGGTGGTTGTCCCAGCCCAGATGCTCGCGGAACAGTGTCGCAAAATCGAAGGACTTGAGGCACTTTCGTACGGCGGCGGCATCGATTTTCACGGGGCGGCTCCTTCATCCGAGTTGCGCAGGCCCATGGAACAGATAACCTGCGGCTCGGTGGTCGACTCAACATCCTCGGCCACGCGGCAAAGGCGGGCGTCTTGGCGCAGTGAAATTACCAATTCCGCCAGGGCCTGGTCGCTGATACCGCTCTTTAGTTGCCGGTTGAGCGTGTCGGTGGCCGCCTGGAGCAGGGGATATTTATAGATATCCTCGATGGCCTTGAGCAACTCAGGATCGGCGAAAAGCGTCCCCTTGAGGCCCTCGGCATGGGCCTTGAGGCGTTCATAGGTACGGAAGCGAGCCCCTGAGGGTCGGCCGAGCTGGCCACCCACAGACTTTTCCGTCTCGATGATGAGCTTTACACCCTTGGCGACCATTTCGTGATGCTGATCATGGCGTGGTAAGGCGGCGGTATCGGGCACGCACTCGGCGGCTTTCAGAATTGCAAACTGCGACTCCGTGAAGCTGTTGCCCTCTTTGTCTATCCAGGCCAGGGCGTCGCTTCCTTCGGCGGTGCGCAGATACACCAGCGCTCCTTCGGGCTGATCGCCGGTCTTTTTGTGCTGTTTCGTGGAGTAGACCACATTGGGCATCGCCGGAATGAGCTTTTCCAGCTCGGGTTTTCTGTCAATGGCGTTTTTCCAGATCTGGTAGGCGTAGGAGGCCAGGTCCACCTCGGTGTCTTCTTCGCCGTCGAGAATGCCTGCCTTTTCGGTGAAAAGGTCGCGCACGGTCTGTTCGCCATCATCGTCTTCGAAAAAGGTTTCGTCGGCGCCGACTACCTCGGCGTTCTCTTGCAATCGCCGACGCACGCGGGCGCGGAGTCGGATGATCCGCTCCACCCCATCGGCGGGTAGAAAGGAGTAGCAGAGGATGGTGTCGGCCTGCTGGCCGATGCGGTCCACGCGGCCGGCGCGCTGGATCAGCCTGATGATGGCCCACGGCAAGTCATAGTTCACGATGACGGCGCAATCCTGAAGATTTTGCCCTTCGCTGAGCACGTCCGTGGCCACCACGATGCGCAGCTCGTCTTCCGGCTTGACCTGCTTGCGCCTGTCGTTACTCACCGGGCTGAAGCGGTAGGCCATGGCCGTCGGGTCTTCCGTATTGCCCGTGACACCGGCCATGGAGGCTATGCCGCGCGCCTTCAATTGCGTTTCAAGGTAGTCTACCGTGTCGGCAAACTGCGAAAATACCAGCACCTTGTTATTGGGGTGACGTTGGGTAAGCAGAGAAAGAAGGGCCTTAAGCTTGGTGTCCCTTTCGGCATCCCACGCCCCGGCACGCTCGAGGACCACCATGAGCGCGCCGGCGTCGTTTTTCAGATCCTTTCTCAGCGCATCATCAAACAGTTCCGGCCGCAGCCATTTGAAGCGTCGTTTGAAGTGGGAAGCATAAGTGTTATAAACCTCGGCCGCCCGCTCCCGGAAATCTTTCTCGGTCAAGGCCTGCATCAAACGTCCGGAAGGTTCGCCATCTTCACCGTTGTTATCGTTTTCCATTGCCGGTTCCCACAGCTCGCTGTCCTGATCGTTGGCCCAGGTGTCGAGCAGGCCGATGTCCTGGGTACCGATGGGAAGAGGCAATCCTTTTTCAATGGCATGCAGGAAGATAAAGTTCCTTAGGACGTGACGTTCTACGGACAGGATAAAGGCGTGGCCGCTGCTCTCAAGTCGCTTAAAGAGGTTGGTGCGGCAAAAGCCCTTGAGACGGGTGCCGGCTCGTGACAGATCAGCCAGTACCCTGGCCTCTTCCGATGTGGGCGGTTTGTGAGGCGATGGCTTCTGGTAATTGCCCAAGCCGTAACGGGGTAACGTCAGATCGTTGACCGCATATACCACATCATCCGAAAAGAGCTGTGCATAAGGATCATTCGGGTCTTTGTCATTAATGGTGAAAGTCACCGTCCTGGGAACCCGGTCCGGGAAATACGATCGCGACCCGTCAGCGAACTCCAAATATTTTCGCTTCCGATCAGGATCATATGTGGCATAATTTTCCTGGATAAAGCTGCGTGTGCGACGAACCAGATAGAGCCGCATCAGGTCCCGCCAATCGTCGGCATGAGTGCTTTTCTCGAAAGCCGCCAGAGAACGGACCGGAATCTGCATTCGCAGCAGTTCGTTTTCACTTTTCTCGCGTATGAACTTTTCCGGCCGAATGCCGATGTCTTTGTGCTCATCGATGAACAATCTAAGCTGGTTGGACAGGTCGAGATAG
>JAHIVM010000533.1 GCA_018816665.1 Candidatus Zixiibacteriota bacterium | reverse complement strand
TGGTGACAAATCCGCTTGGGACTGTTTCGATCGGGCTTGATATTTTCGTGCCGGGTCGTTCGTTCGATTTCTGGCTCGATAAACTGAAGGACACCAAATGATCGATTTGGCGTAGGCGCCCCTGTCAACCAGACGATGCGTACGTACCGTTGTTGGCGGTTGGTCGTTCCCGGACGACGGCCGGCGCCGGATCATCAGAAGTCTGCCACACGGCAGGGCATGCATTCGACATGCCAGGTGTCTTTTTGAAGTTCAGCCCAGTCATGTTTGATCAAAAGCGACGGGTACACACACTCGGTTTCAAGTTGATCGCGAGTGAACCATCCGGCCGCAGTTATGCCCTCTTTGCACGCGCCGTCGGTGTTGCTGACCTGCCCCCGGACATAATCACAGAGCATCCAGATTTTCACCATTCGGAAGTGCCGCGTGTCCAGATCTTCGACAGCAATCAGCTTGTGCGGACGAACGGTCACGCCCGTTTCTTCGATTGTTTCACGGACGATAGCTTGGACGATATCTTCGTTGTCTTTCAGACCGCCGCCGGGGCCGACCAGGAACGAACCGCCGTTGTTGCCGGGGTACCGGACCAGTAATACGGCGTTGTCTTTGAAGGTCAGCCCGCCAACAGATATGCGATGTGGTTTTCCGGGGATCATGATGTTAGGATCCGTCGAGGCTATTTACTCTTCCGAGTCGATTCACACTTGCCGAGTTGATCTATCACATGGCGGATGGCGGTCACGATCTGCTCCGGGCAGTCTTCCTGCAGGTAGTGCGAAGCACTACTGACTCTGGTCACAGATGCGCCGGGGAAGAACGCCTTCCACCGGCGAATAACTCGCGATGTCCCAAACGCCGGGTCTTTCATCCCCCACACCATCCTGACCGGCTTGTCGGCCAATCGGGGAAGACTCTGCTCAATGGACCGCAGCCACGATGCGGCCTTCCTGATCTGGCGCGGGAACACATAGTTCCCCATGCGTGATTCCGCGGTTGGAAACGGATCAGCGTAGGCTCTCAGCACCGGCGGTATCATGGCCCGGTCATTATGAATGCCAAAGGGCACGAGAACCTTCGCAAAGAAGTTGTGCTTGAGAATTAGATGTTTGCCGAGAGGTCCGCCCATCACACACGAAAACAGACGCGTCTTCGGGGTCGCGGGCCAGCACCAGGTGTTGCAGATCACCAGTCCCGCTATCCGATCGGGCTGCTCAGCCGCGATTGACAGGCCAATCGGCCCGCCCCAATCCTGAACCACCAGAATGTAGAGATCGAGATTCAGGTGCGCCATGAGCGCTTTGATCCATTCGGCGTGCTCCTGAGGTGTGTAGCCGAAATCCGGCGGATGCTCGGAGAATCCAAACCCGGGATAGTCCGGGGCAATCACCCGGCATGAGCCTTTGAGACCCTTGATGACCTTGCGATAGAGAAATGACCAGGTGGGGTTGCCGTGGAGCAGGAGAACCGGCACGCCTTTGCCCTCATCGACATAATGCATTGCCACCGCATCGCGCTCAAACCAGTGCGACTCGAACGGGTATTCATCGCGGTCCACTTGAAATGGGCGTTGACGCTTGGGTTGCATTGGCTGCCGATCACTTTACGTGTGAGATAGTATCGTTCATTGATCTTACTCGCAATCTACTGTGCTGAACCGGCCCCGTCAACCACATCACACTCCGCAATAGAAAATCGGCACGGCGTTTCCGCCGTGCCGACTCTCATGCGACCCTATCCTGTCCCTGGGGACTTTCTATTTCTTCGAATACTTCACCGAGCAACCGTACGGCTGCGTGGCCGCAACCGGTACCTTTTTGCCCGCCATCGAGGCCTTCAGCGCCTCGGCCACATAGTTCACCGAACCCGGAATATCATCGGCCTTGGTCGACGGAGTGTCGTCGATTGCACCGGCATACACCAGCATACCCTTGGGATCCACCACGTACATATTCGGCGTGGTTTTGGCCTGGTACAGATTGCCGACCGTGCCGGACTCATCGATAAGATAGGCCGAAGCGGCTGACTTTTCGTCCTTGATCCGGGAGTGCAGCGCTTCGCCGTTGAAATGTCCCTGGTTGCCCGGCGCCGAGGAGCAGATAGACAGCCAGACCGCACCCTTTTCGGTGTACTCAGCCTGCAGCTTCTGCATGTTGCCGGAGTGGTAGTGCTTTTTCACAAACGGGCAATCGTAATTGACCCACTCCAGCACGACATACTTCCCCTTGAAGTCGGACAGGGAGTGCTTTTTGCCGTTGGCATCCATCAATGTGAAGTCCGGGGCGGTTTCGCCAACCTTGGCCATCTGGGTAGTTCCGGTCGGCTCCGCCGAAACGGTGGCGCCGGCCAGGGTCAAAATGACAGCTGCGAATAAGTAAGTAAGAATCGTTTTCATGGTGTTTCTCCTGTATGAGGTAAGTCCATTTCGGTCAGTAATTGTGTGTCTATTCTGTCGAGCGCGTCGAGCACGATACCGGTAGTCAGAATCTCCGGCAGAATAATCGGGTCCTGATTGTTCGGCCCGTAAAGAACGTACAGCGGCACGCTGTTTCGTCCGAACTGCGCGAGCGCCTGTGATATCTCCGGCGACCGTCGGGTCCAGTCCGCCTTGAGCAACGTGACATTGAGCGCTTCAAACCGATCCATAACTTCATCGGGGGCCAGGGCCACCCGCTCGTTCACCTGGCAGCTAAGACACCAGGCGGCGGTGAAGTCGACAAACACCGGTTCGCCGGTTGAATGTAAACTGTCGAGCTTTTGTTGGCTGAATTGCTTCCAGACCGATGACTCAGAGTTGTAGGTCGAGACTTCGCTTGACTCGGCCGCATTTGATCCGATCGCCATAGTACCTGCCACCAGTGCGACAATCAATATAGTCGCGGACACAACTCGACTTGACAACGCGGTCGAGGCTTTGGAAGCCAGTGACCATCGTCCGTAAATCCAACCCGCTACGGCCAGCATCAGCAACACACCGTGCAGCACCACCAGCCCCCACGAGTTGGCCTGCAATGACAACACCCACGCCAGCCAGATGACCGTGGCTATCAGCACAAATCCCAGCGCCTGCTTGAGCGTTTCGATCCACCGTCCGGGTTTGGGCACGAGTCGCAGCAGCGACGGAAACCCGGTCAGCAGCACATAGGGCGCGGCCATGCCGACCCCGAGCGAGGTGTAAATCATCAGCGAGACCAGCGGCGGCTGCGTGAGCGAATATCCCAATGCGGTCCCCATAAACGGCGCCGTACAGGGCGTGGCCAGAAGGGTTGCCGTGATACCGGAAAGAAACGCGCCGGAGAAACCGCTCTTTGATCCGCCCGAAACACCGCTTCCGGCCCGGGCAAGAAATCCGATTTCAAACAGGCCGAACATATTAAGCGCCATCAGAAAAATAAACCCGGCCATGACCAGCACAAAACCCGGTGACTGCAACTGGAAACCCCAGCCGAGCTGGGCTCCCCCTGCCTGCAACGCAAACATCACGATGACCAGCGCCCAGAATGTAGCTACGATGCCTGCCGAAAACGCCAGCCCATGGGACAACAAAGATTTCCGGCTTTGCCCCGCCTGTTCCACCAGCCCAAGTACTTTGAGCGACAACACCGGCAGTACACAGGGCATAAGATTCAGGATCATTCCCCCGGCAAAGGCCAGTGCCAGGGCCAGCCAGAAACCGGTGCTGCCTGATGTCGCGGCCGCAACCTGCGTGCCGGCATCCGTCACGGGGATATTGATATCGTAGTACTCTGTGCTATCCCCGTCGGTGATGCTCACCACGCCAACAAGCGAATCGGGATCGTTGATACTGTACGGTGAACGGGTCAGTTCAATCACGTAGCTGTCCTGAGATCGGGACGAAGCCTGCTCGGCGCTGTATTCAATAACTGATTTCCGGGCGGCAAAAAACTCAAACCGAACCGAGTCGGTGAACTCCCGGTCGGGTGATATCTGTAAGTCTATTCTCTGCTCGTGAAGTTGCGCACGGACTATCCAGCTTCGGGGCAAGCTCGTCGGTACCTTCTTACGGGTGCTCGCAAACAGGTCGGCCCAATCCGATCCCGATGACTGCCCCTCGGCCACAACTGGCAGATCGATACTAACATTCGCCGAGCCCGGCAGGCAGGCCTCTTTGCATACCAACCAGTCGGCGTCGAGTACTATGTGAACGGTGTCACCGGCTCTCAGATCCGACGGCGGCGTCAGCGTGACCGGATACAGCGCCTCGCCGTGGTAGCCGTAGGCGGCCAACGGTCCGGCGGGGATTAGCGACGGTGCCGGGTAGTGAATCCCGGATACCGTGAAGCCCTCAGGCAATGTCCACTTTAGGGTTGGGGGCAAGCCGGCGTCTCCGGGGTTTTTCCAGTAGACATGCCAGTGTTCATCGGGGAGGATACGCAGTCCCAGTTCAAGCGGCGTCCCCGCTTCGAGCGCGTTGTATTCGGTCACCAGTTCAACCTGAACCGGTCCGACCCGTTGTGGCTCCGCAGGAGATGTCAGGGGGGCGAATAGCGCCAGCCCGAGAATAACTAATATTGTACCCATATAGTCCGCGATTCGAGGTAACGGTGTTGTGCTACCTTAAACCCGGACCGGGCATAACGGTTCCCGCCCGCAATCACCTATGTGCCAATGTCAGTTTTGGTCAGGATGAGTGTCGATCGGTGGCTTCAACCGCGCGTACTCTGCTATGACTCCGCGGGCTCTGCGCCGACAATTCCCCACTCCTTCACTTGCTGCAATGTTCCTCCCCCGCGCGGAACCTTTCCTCGCACCTGCCGGTTACACAATCTAAATTAGGCAATCCTAACTTTTCTTATAGGCCGAACAAATGCTCACGACCGCAGATCAGAACTATATCAAGGCCATTTACCGGTTGCAGCTCGGCAACGAAGCCGTCTCGACGTCGGCTCTGGCAGCAGCTCTCGGTGTTACGCCCGCCTCGGTCAGCGGAATGCTGCGTAAGCTTAGCCGGTCCAATGTACTAATTCATCAACGCTACAAAGGCGTTCGTCTGACCGCCAGAGGCCGCCTGGCGGCCCTTCAGGTCATCAGACGTCACCGGTTGATTGAGTTGTTTCTGGTTGAAATCCTGGGACTGCCGTGGGATAGTGTTCACAAGGAAGCCGAACGCCTGGAACACGTGGTCTCCGACGAGATCCTCGAACGCATGGACGTTCTGCTGGGTCATCCGGCGGTCGACCCGCACGGCGCCCCGATACCGTCGCACAATGGCAGGATCGCCAGTCATGCCGGCGTTCGGCTCGCTGAGCTGGATGCCGGCGCCCGGGGAACGGTAAGCGAGGTGGCCGATCATGATCCGGACCTGCTTCGGTACCTTTCGGATATCAGACTGACTCCTGGAGCCGAAGTAGCCGTGATCGACCGACTTCCTTTCGACGGCACCGTGGTCATTACCGTATCCGGGCGACAGCAGCACGTGAGCGCCGGGGTGGCCTCGGCGGTATGGATAGAAACTACATAAGGACAAAGCATGAACAGATGTATACTCCTCGCCGTATTACTTATCGGCCTTTCCCTGGCCGGGTGCGTCTCTGAGGAGAAACAGGACGACGGAAAGGTCAACATCGTTACCACTATCGGCATGATCACCGACATGGTCGAACGGATCGGGGGCGACCGCGTGTCGGTGCAGGGCTTCATGGGCCCGGGAGTGGATCCGCACCTGTACAAAGCCTCCGAGGGCGACGTCACCCGTATGGCCGACGCCGACCTTATTATCTACAACGGCCTGCATTTGGAAGGGGCTATGTCCGAGGTCCTCGATCAGATGCATCGCCGCGTCAAGACGGTCGCGGTCACGAAGGACTTCGACAGAAGCCTCCTGCTTGGACATCCTACTTACGAAAACGCTCATGATCCGCACGTCTGGTTTGACGTTTCTCTATGGATGAGAACAATCCCGACCATTCAGCAGGCGTTGACCGAGACAGACTC
>JAHIVM010000532.1 GCA_018816665.1 Candidatus Zixiibacteriota bacterium | reverse complement strand
CCGGTGGTGACCGTTTCTGACAGGTGGCCGGCATGTTTGACAGACTTGTCTGCCCGGGGGCAGCACGGTGACCCAATACAGGCCTTTGCCTGTCATCGTTGAACATTGGGGCGTTGCGATTCGTCCCTCAGGAGTGCTTGACAGCCGGCTCTGCACCGGTCCATATTGATAGCATTAGAACTACTCATTAACTCTCGGGGAGGTGTACCGTGAGTGTATCCAGACCAGTAACGACGATCCTGCTCGTCCTGCTCGTTCTCCTGGGTTCCTGTACCGACGACCCGCCAACCGGTAACAAGGACGGAAAGGGCAATGTCGATTTTCCGAACGCAATCGGTATGCTCTGGAAATACCAGGTTTACGACAGTCTCACCCAGATTACCGACACGGTCTGGCTCTCGCTCACCGACACCCTGACATCCGGCTCAAACGGTTTCGTCACCCGACGCAGTGAAAAGCACGTTCGGGCCGGACTCTTCGACTGGCAGTATCTGCATTTCCGAGGGGACACGCTGGAGATTCTCGACAGTGTAGACGCGTCCTCGGCGGGAGAAACTGTCGTATTCCCCCTTGATCTGGGCAGCAGTTGGCAGGGACCGGTCTCCGCAGATGATACGAGTGTTGTGACCCTGGTCGGGCGGATCGACGTTCCGGCCGGCCCGTTCAACGACGGCGCCCGGATAGATCGCTCCTGGAACCTTGACTTTGAAGGGGGCGGGAACTGGAGCCAGACCTGGCTGGTGCCCGACATCGGTATGGTCTACCGGTATTGTCTCAGCCAGTTTTCCGACGGCAGCAGCGTCACCGCGACCAAAAACGAAGTCTGGGAACTGATTGGATACGATCTTACGACTTTCACGCTTCGTCGGTTTCCTAACAAGGTTGGTACCGAATGGGTCTATGAAGAGATAGATTCCACCAGCATGGGAGGGGACTCGGTGGCAGTTACTTTCGATACGGTGACCGTCACAATTGCTGACTCCGGTCATTTCGAGTCAGGAACGGCATACACCCTGTGGGAGTTCAGGAGCCACCGTGAGATTGACACCCAGTTCGTGGTAACCGCTGAAGAGCGGATCACGTTTCAGCAGGATACCATCTCCAGTCCTCTCTGGGATCTCTATTACAACTTCCCGCTGGCGGTGGGGCGAACCTGGGGCATCTACTTCATTGCACCGTTCGCCGAGGTGCTGGACAAGGAACGAGTTGTCACTCCGGTCCAGACTTTTCCGTCGTGCTTCCATGCTCGCATGTACGGCGGCGGATTCAATGACTACTGGCATCAGGATGACTGGCTTGTTCGGGATGTAGGAATAGTCAAAAGCGTCCGCAGGCAGTTCGGCTTCTGGCCGGAGATGACTCGAACCCGGACGCTTGTCGACTATTACGTGGTTCCTTAGACAGCAAACTGCCGGCCCCGGGCGAGACATATCCCATTCAGAGGCTTTCCGTTTCGGGTCACTGACCGGTGCGGTTCGATTCCCCTTTGACTTTCGTGGATAAATCCTTTCCTTGCCCCATGGCAAGAAAAACCGCTTCGAGCAAGCATTCGTTCCGGATAGTCGCCAAGACCCTGTACGGGCTTGAGAGCATTCTCGCCCGCGAGCTGACTGATCTGGGCGCCTCGCGGGTCCGCGAGATGGTCCGCTCGGTTGAATTCTACGGCGACATGGAACTGCTCTACAACGCCAACCTCTGGTGCCGGACCGCAACCCGCATAATCATGCCGATTGTCGGATTCACGGCTACGGATGAACATCAGCTGTACCGCGAGGTCCTGAAGATCCCATGGGAAAAGTGGCTCAGCCTGCGCAAGACGTTCGCCATTGACGCCGTCCTCGTAGATACCAAATTCGACAACTCCCTGTACGTGGCGCAAAAAACCAAAGACGCTATCGCCGACCGGTTCCGCAAAGTGTCCGGTCAGCGGCCATCGGTGGATCTGAAACGCCCCGATATGCGGATCAATGTCTACATCTACAAGGACGAGTGTACGCTGGCCCTGGACTCATCGGGCGGGCCGTTGTTTAAGCGGGGATACCGCACCAAAACCGGAAAAGCGCCGCTCAACGAGGTTCTGGCGGCCGGGATTGTGCTGCAGTCGGGATGGGACCGAAAAAGCTCGTTCGTTGACGCCATGTGCGGATCGGGGACAATTGTAATCGAGGCCGGATTGATCGCCCGCAATATCGCCCCCGGTATTCGGCGCAAGAGTTTTGGATTCATGAACTGGCCGGACTTTGATCGGGAGTTGTTCGAATCGCTGCAGGAAAAGGCGCGCAAAAAGATGTTGCCGTCGCTGAACTTCAAGATGCTCGGTTCGGACAAAAGTTCCCGTCAGGCGGGCGAGGCCGCCGGGAATGCCCGTCAGGCGGGCCTTGAGGGCGACATCGAGTTCCGCCATTGTCCCATAGCCGACCTGGTGCCGCCGCCGGCGCCGGGCGTATTGATTATCAATCCTCCGTACGGTGAACGCATGGCCGTGGAGGAGATCAACGACTTTTATCACGATATCGGCGACGCCCTCAAAAAGAACTTCACGGACTACGATGCCTTTGTGTTTACGGGCAATATGGCGGCGGCGAAACACATCGGGCTGCGGACCTCGCGAAGGATCGAGATGTACAACGGCTCGATAGAATGCCGCCTGCTGAAGTACGAGATGTACCGGGGGACACGAAAGGTGAAGGCGGACGACGGCGATCAATCGTAAGATTGCATTGTGATTTTGTATCGACTTCCTCTGTAGGTCACGGTTCCGATTGTCTTTTGCAGGTCACGGTTCCGATTGTTTTTTGTAGGTCACGGTTCCGGGTGTCTCTTGTAGGTCGCGGTTCCGAGGTGCCCGCGAATAGCGGGCAGCGAGAAACCCGACATCTGATTCTAATATCCACCATTGCCTCGGCTATGTTTCTGGGGTATATTGTCGCAGTCCAATGTCAGTCCAATATCGATCTGGAATGCCATGCCCCGGAGGGAATACATGAACCAGCCCCCACAACAAGCCCTTGCCAGTCGCTGGACGCGCCTCGGCGGCGCTATCATTGATGCCATCGCGGTGTCGATTATCAATATCCCTGTGCTCATAGCCACCGGCGTTTTCGATGATGTGATATATGGTCGTAGCATGATGTTTGGCGGGCAATTCGGCAAGGCCCTGCTTAGTTTTGCTGTGTTCGTGGCCATCAACGGATACCTGCTGTTTCACAAGGGGCAGACAGTGGGGAAATATCTTCTGAAAATGAAGATCGTCGACCGATACGGGCGGGTTCCGGAATTCGGCAAGCTGATCCTGATGCGATACGTTATCATGTGGTGCGTTTTGCTGATCCCGTACGTGGGTCAACTGCTTGCGCTGGGCAATGTTCTGGTCATATTCGGCAACGCCAAACGATGTGTGCATGACTACCTGGCCGGGACCTGGGTGGTGAAGGCAGACTATGTGACCACTGAAGTGGCGGGCGATCCTCCGGCACCGAATCAGTGACATGCTGAGCATCACACGCCACTGGTTGACAGAACCCGCGGGGAATGGTATACTCCTAACGTAGTGTGAGCGGTCTATGGCCGTAACCTTCGGTGACGGGAGAGTCTATCTCAAAACTATCGCGCAGTATGTCAATCTTGCTGCTCGGGGTAATCCTGGCAGTAGCGTTGTGTTTCCCCGTGTATGCCATTCCCGGCTGGATGAAGGATGCCATTGAGAGCGGTGCTGCTATTGAGCCCCACGAAGACGCATCCGCGCTGTATCTCCTGCGTTCGACCGATGCCGAATTAAAGGAGTCGGGTGAGTCGGTCCAGAAAATTCGGATGGTGGTGAAAATTCTGTCGTCCGATGGCTCCTTGTACGGTAAGGTGAACGAGCCGCTGCATCCCAATCGTCAAATCAAGAATCTCAAGGGCTGGTGTCTTCCCGCATCGGGCAGTGAGCTGAAACTCAGTCGCGACGATATGGTGTCGGTGGCATCGGCAACGACCGCCGGCTTCTATGACGATGTGCGCAATCTCACGGCCGGATTTGGCTATCTCAAAGCCGGCGATATTGTAGGCTATGAGTACGAGATACATAAGCAGGGCTCTCTCTCCTGGTCTATAATCCCGTTTGTGTTTCAGGACGATCAGCCGGTCGTACACGCTGAATGTTCGGTGGTGTTGCCGGAGGGCTGGAAAATGCGGGCCGGTGGACGGATCCCGTCGAATGTGGCCGTGACGCAGACCGCCGGCACGAACAGCTGGCGGGTTTTTAATCTGCCCTATATCCCCATGGAACCGTATATGCCGCCCTTGCGGCTGGTATTGCCCCACCTGTTTGTCGTACCGTACGACCCCTCAGACCCGTCGGCCACCAGCGCCAATGACTGGCGAACTGTGTCAGCCTCGGAGACCCGTTTGCTTGACTCTCCCGTGGTAGTTGCCCCGGAGATTCAGGCACTGTCCAATCAGTTATGTTCCGGATTGGATACCGATGGTGAGAAAGTGGCGGCAATAGCCGCCTGGGTGCAGAAAGAAATACGGTACGTGGCCGTGGCTATCGGTGATGGCGGAATCTGTCCGCGCCCGGCGGCGACAACCCTGGGAACTCGCTACGGCGACTGCAAGGACAAAACGACTCTCATGCGTTGCCTTCTGGCGGCCGCCGATATTCGCAGTCAGGCGGTGCTGGCGCGGGTGGAGGGTGACGTGATTGATTCCACCCCCGGCACGCACCAGTTTGACCATGTGATTGTTGGGTTGTTCCCGGACGAGTCCCTTTTGCGTATGATTCCGCCGTATGCCTCCGTGAGTGACAGGGTGTATTTTGATCCCACCGATCCCTCCACCCCCCTGGGACACTTGCCTGTCAGCCTGTACGGCACGGGTTTGCTGCCGGTCTCCGAACAGGATTCGGCGCTGGTGTGGTTGCCCCACCTGGAGCCGGAGGATTGGCCCCTGGAATTCCGGGCGGTATGCACGCTCGATTCGACCTGGGGAATGGATGCCCGTATTACTGTACTGCGGCGGGGCCGACGAGCTGTCGCAGCCGCCAGCGACTATGAGACAACAGACGCGGAAGAGACCCGGAAGTGGTATCAGGAGAGCTATGCGGAGCAGTTGATTGGTCCCTCCGTGACGGACTTTGCCCGACACACCGACAGTGATTCGGCCTGGGTCACCTTCCGGTTGCAGTCGCCCGGACCGGTACAGAAGGTGGGCGACCGATTGCTCCTGAAGGCAAATCCGTTCTTTTCGGAAGATATGGTGCCCCTGAAACGATCTGCCCGGCGATATCATCACATCTACCTGGGATCCCAGGCGACAGAACGTACTGAGATCAAGTGGGTGCTGCCGGCAGGCTGGAAGGTGGCTCCGATGCCTGACTCGGTGAATCGGGAATGGAAGGGAGCCCTGACATCGTGCCGGGCCACATCTCCCGGCGGTACACTCGTGGTGGAATTTGAGAACCGATATCCCGGTACAATTGAGCCCCGGGATGAGTATGAAAACGCCTGCGATTTTGTGCGGTCCATGTCATCGGCCGCCCGCCTGCAGGTCTTTCTGGAGAGGGTGGGAGGAGATTCTGGTGAGTAATCGATCGGCAATTGTGACGTTTCTTCTGGCAGTTCTGTTAGTGGGCATGGCGACCGACGCCGATGGGCGCCGTCGGCGCAAAACCGAGCAGCGCAAAGCCCGGGATCAATTCTCGTGGATGGATATATCCGAATCTGACTGGCAGGTGTCAGGTGATACCTTCACCGTGGCTCCCGATGCCATCGTGCTGTTCGAAAACATCACGGTCAACGATACGGCAGACATCCAGGGGAAAATGCAGCGGGTAGAGTATGCCCGTCTGCGAATCCTCACGGATGCGGGCAGGGATTGGGCGAATGTCGAGGTGCCGCTTCTCTCGATCGACCAGGAAGTGTACGATGTTCAGGCTCGCACAGTCCTGCGCGACGGCACGGTGATTCCCATGACGCTGGACGACATCCACGATCAGACAGTGGTGCGGGCGGCCGGCGCCCGGGTCAAGCAAACGTCGTTTTCCGTCTCGGGGACGACCAGCGACTGCATCGTTGAGTACATGATCGAGTACCGGCTGGATTCGCCAATCCGGTATTGGGTGGTGCAGAAGGACATTCCGTTGCTCAAAGGCGAGTACACATGGTACCACCTGCCGTTGGGACGTCAAAGGTCCGGTGATATGCAATTGAGCGCGATACGGGCGCTGTTCGGGAGTCTGGACACAGAGGACCTGTGGCTGGGCATGGAGGGTATTCGGACGTTCACCGTGCCCATGAAAGAGGACTCCCAGACAACCGTTTTTGGTGTGAGCGATGTCCCGCCTTTTGAGGAGGAGCCTTTCACTATTGTTGACACCTACCTGCGCGGACAACTGATTACGTACCTCAGTACCAGTCGCCCGCCCGAAATATTCTGGGGCAAACAGGTTCAGTTCTTCACGAAGTACCTTGAAAAGAAGCACAGTGACTTCGGCAGCAAGATCAAGGATCTCGTAACGCGTTGGGTCGATCTTGAGACCGATCAGGAGAAGATTGATGCTGCCTACACGTATGTTCAGGACAGCATCTACAATCTGACGTACTTCGATCTGGAAGACTCAACGCTGTCCGAAAAACGCGAGGCCCTGAAGATTCGTCGTGTAAAAGATGAGTACGCTGAAGATGCCAACGAAGTGCTGAAACGCCGGTATGCCTACGACCATGACCTGTGCTATCTCTTTCGCGGGCTGCTCAAGGCCATGGGCATAGACGCCCGCATTGCCTTTACCCGCGATCGGTCAGAGGGCGTTGTTGTCAGGCAGATCAAAAGGTACCAATTCGACGGCACCATTGTGGCGGTGGCCTCTGCGGACAGTACGTATACATTCTACGCGCCTATCGACCCGTATCTGGAACCGGGCGTCGTTCCCTGGTACTATGAGGGAGCCCTGTCGTTCATAGAGGCCAGCGACGGCAAGTTTGTTCCGATACCGCTTTCGGACTCGAAGCGCAATCTCACCCATCTCATGTCGCAACTCACACTGACAGAAGATCTGGAAGTCAGCGGCGTGGTGAAGGAGCGCATTCTGGGGCAGGAGGCCAGAAGTTACCGTTTGAATGCCATCGGCGAAGATGAGGCAGAGGCTCTTGAATGGGTGCAGGAGCGCATGGAGGATGCTCTGGCTAATGCGGAAATATCTTCGGTAACCGCCGACGGCGAACGTCACGGTACCGGCCAGGTGACGATTGGCTGCGACGTGACCTTTCCCGATGTCACGGAGCAGGGGAATCTCGTGCTGATAAAACCGGCGGATTACCTGACAGCAACGTACAATCCGTTCACTGCCGCTGAGCGACGTCACGGTATTTTGTTTTCCTACGCATATGAAATGCGCGAAATCCTGCAACTCCAGTTACCCGACAGCGCAGCCGTGGAATCAGTGCCGGCCGATACGGTATTCGCCAACAAGATAGGACGCTGTGGCGTGCAATACACGGTCATGGGCCAAACACTGTCCGTCCAGCGCGTGTTCACATTGAACTACCCACTGTGGAGCAGCGACGATTACGCCGATGTGCAAAAGCTGTTTCAGGCCCGACAGGAGTTCTCCAACCACGTAGTAGTGGTACGGCAGAATCCGGTATAGACTGGACTCCGCACATGTAGTCCTCTCGCAAGCCGGTAGCAAACAGAGACCCGTCAGTATATGTCCGGGCTGATTCCGCTTGCTGCCTCCGGCGGTGTTTCCTATCTTGGAGACGACAACACACTACTGTTGCCAACACACCATCCATTTTTGAGTGAGGGAGTACCCCTTGGATACGCATTTCGCTCAGGCTGAACGCCTCTCCGACCGGGACCTTGCGCGCGATATTGAGCGGGTCAATTCCAATCCGGTGATCGATGGTCTGCTCGGGATTGTCAACGGTCTGCTGGCCGTACTGAACGAGGATCGCCAGATAGTCGCGCTTAACCAGAATCTCCTCGATACGCTGGGCGTTGACAATGCCGGGGACGTGTTGGGACTTCGTCCCGGCGAGGCGGTGGGCTGTGTGCACTCTAATGACATGGCCGGTGGCTGCGGCACAAGTGAGTTTTGCTCCTCGTGCGGCGCTGCTATTGCCATTGTCACCGCTCTGGCCACAAATGAGCCCGAGGAACGCAAATGCGCCATTACTGCAATGCGCAACGGTGTGTCCTCCGATCTGTTTTTGCGAGTCCGGGCGCAACCGATAGGGCCTGACGGCAGGCGCTACCTTCTACTGTTCCTTCAGGATATCTCCCGAGAGCAGGAATGGAGCACTCTCGAGAAACTGTTTTTTCATGACATCAATAACATCGTTGGCGGTCTGGTCGGCAAAAGCGAGTTGCTGCAGGTCAGCCCGGATAAGGATGAACACGCCCGGGACATTCTCGAATGGTCACTGCGTCTTGCGCGCGAGATCGAAATTCAGCGAAGTCTGTTTCAAACCGGCATGTGTTCTTATGTGCCGGCGCACGATGAGGTGCCCCTCATCCGATTGGTCGAGGAACTGGATCACTGGTTTTCAGCTCATACGCTGTCACAGGGGAAGCTGCTCGTTCTCCCTGCGGAAGTCCCTGAAGTGACTCTGCGCACGGATATGTCACTACTGGTGAGAATCGTAGGCAACATGGTCACCAACGCCCTGGAGGCGGTATCCGAAGGCGGCGAGGTGCGGGTCTCGGTGACCGGCAACAGCACATCGGTGGCCGTCAAGGTCTGGAACGAAGGGATGATTCCCCTCAGTGTCCAGCGGCGGATGTTTCAGCGCAATTTCTCCACCAAGGACGGCGACGGCCGCGGTTTGGGCACTTACTCCATGAAGCTGTTCGGCGAGGGCGCGCTGGGCGGACGGGTTGGGTTTACGTCGTCATTCGATGGCGGAACTGAATTTTCGCTCACGCTGGCCCTCTGAGTCGCTCTCAATATACCTACACTTCTTACTTGCCCCGGCACCGGCGGTTGGCATTCTTGGGACGTAATCAAAAAGGCTATTCCTGGAGGTGTGAGAATGCGAGTTGTATTGTGTGTTTTTGCGATCCTGCTGCTGCTGGCGGCGATATCCTGCGGAACCAAATCCGACAACAAAACGACCGAGGCGACGGGTCCGGTCGACGGGGCAGTGGCGTCGGCCGACAGTGTAATGATCCATTACACGACTGACGGAAATGGTGACAGGGCCCTTGTATTTGTTCATGGCTGGTCGTGCGACCGCTCATACTGGGCGAACCAAATGGAGACCTTCAAGGACAACTATACGGTTGTCGCCATCGACCTGGCCGGGCACGGTGAATCCGGCGCCAATCGCGAGGCTTTTACGATGGAAGCCTTTGGCGAAGACGTGGCCGCCGTGGTACGGGCTCTTGATCTCAAAGAAGTGATCCTGGTAGGGCATTCCATGGGCGGTAAAGTGATTGTGGAGGCAGCCCGCCGCTTGTCCGAGAGAGTTGTCGCGATTATCGGGGCGGATACGTTCCAGGACCTCAAAGGCATGGCCACCGAAGAGCAGATGCGCGCCTTTGTGGAACCGTTTCGACAGGACTTTGTCGCTACCACGGATGGCTTCGTGAGATCGATGTTTCCTCCGGATGCCGATTCGGCACTCGTTGAGTGGGTAGCTGCGGACATGGCGTCAGCTCCTGCCGAAGTGGCGGTGAGCTGCTTTGAGAATCTCTTCACCTATGATACCAGAGCGCCGTTTGAGGATATGCGAAAACCGGTACGGGCTGTGAACTGTGATATGTGGCCGACCGACATTGAGGGCAACAGTGAGATGGCGGAATCGTTCGATGTCATGCTGCTTGAAGGAATAGGACACTTTGTCATGCTGGAAGATGCCGAGGGATTCAACACTCTTCTCGCAGCAACTCTGGCCGAATTCTGGCCCCCGGAAGGGCATTAGACAGCCGGGTCAGTCTGCCTGCAACATGTTTGCCGGTCCCCCCGTACCAGACGCAAAACTGTCGAGAATATCGTCGTGACCGGAGACCGCAGGTTATGTCAGACATCACCATAACACGCCTGAATGAAGAGGCGGTGACCGATGCTCATTGGCGCGCTTATTTTGCGATGTTCGAGGAGCTTCGTCGACGCTACGGCGCGATATCGCTGCTGGCCGACTGGCAGCATTTGAAGCGCCGGGTGATGGTCCGCGCCAAGGAAGATCCTCTGCACCGCTGTTCCGTTTTCTGCGAGAACGGACGTCCGACCGGATGGATAGAGCTGGCTGTACGGTGGGGCGGGGGACCCGAGTCGCCGTCGTCCGTTTCCTATGATGTCTCCCATGCCGAGGCACCCCAATGGTACATCTCGGCAGCCGGCGCCGAGCTGGCGCGCATGCTGACGGAGCAGGGTAAACGCAGGGCGCATTGCATGACCCAGAGTAACCGCATGTCCGATGTGGCGCGGGCCTGGGGCGGTGATGAACTCAACGGTATCGATCGCTACCGCCTTTATCGTGACCGCGTTGATGAAACGGTCATTGATCGCTGGCTGGCCGAGGGAACGTCCCGGAATCCCGACCTGCGCCTGCAGTTTTTCTCGCGTGTTCCGGAAGAACATATAAACCGGTATTGTGAGCTGTACGTCCGCTTCATCGCCGAGATGCCAACGGATCATGATGACGGCCTGCCCGTAACATTCAATCGGGATGACCTGGGCCAAAGGGAGTCCCTGAACAGAAAGCAGAATGCACAGTTGTACACTTGCGCCCTCGTTGACAATGACGGCGTGATGGTCGGATATTCAAATGCCTATATCAGTGTTGATTGTCCCCGCGATGTGTTTCAGGCCCTGACCGGCGTAATCGGCGAGTACCGGGGCCGGGGAGCAGCAAAATGGCTGAAGGCGGCCCTGTACCGGAAAGTGTGCGAGGATTTTCCCGGCATGGAGACGATGTATACCGACATGCGGGCTGTGAATGAACCGATACAGGTTGTGAATCGCCAAATGGGATACGTGCTGGAAAACCAGGGACACGAGTTCCTGATTGAGCGAACTGCCGTCGAGAGAGCTGTCGAGCTTTCAGATGGAAGCGGACCGGAGCAGAGATGACCGAAAGGCAGAAAATATTCGAGGCCGCTCTTGAGGTGTTTGCCGAAATTGGTGTTGCCCGATCCAATCTGGCCATGATAGCCGAGCGCGCAGGACTCGATCCGGCCGCCGTCCGTTGCCTGTTTGTCGATCAGGAGGCCTTGCTGCGGCAGGTACTGGAAGAGATGTCAACACCCTTGATAAGCGCCATATCGATGGCGGTGGAGCAAATGGAAGATCCCCGGGACATGATACGGGAATCAATGCGTCTTTTTGACAATTGGTTGTACGATCATCCGCTGTATGTACGAGTGCTGCACCGCTGTATGCTGGATGACCCCGAGTCGCTTCAGGTAATTTATGAGCGTTCCATGTATCCGTCGGAATACTTCGAGAAACTCCGGGCCTACGCAGGGGACGGGCAGATCCGGGTCGCTGATGCAT
>JAHIVM010000531.1 GCA_018816665.1 Candidatus Zixiibacteriota bacterium | reverse complement strand
TCATTACCCGTTCGCCAGAGCTGCTCTGCCAGATCATGATTGGCCCCGATGCGTTTTCGCAATATGCCCAAATTAGCGAAACTCACTCCAAACAAGTCGCCTCGGGCACCGTGCCGCCGATAGATCTTGACATTCTGAGCGGTCCCGCAGGACTTCAACTCAGTCATCACCTGCTTGAGGGTCATACCGGAAATCTCTCCGCCGGGTTCGTAATCGTTTCCAACAATAAGCATTCCCGTGCCTGTGAGATTCAACACTAAAAGACTGGCCGGGTTTCCTAAGGTTGTCGCCCCCCGTTATCCGAGTCCGGCGACGGCCCTCGGAAGCCAGTATCAGATCCCAGGGCGTACTCAATTGGTCAATAACTGGCTCAAGGCGGCCGTTATCCAGCATAAAAGCGACAACCCGTGTCTCGGTGGCGGAAGGCCGGCTATAGCCCTGGCGCAAGCAGGTCGAAAAGGTAAGTAATAGGGGGCGCAAGCCTGATTACCCTTGAATTCGCAGCAGGGCAGATCAAAAGGGGAACACCTGCACCGACATTGTCATGTCGGACGGGGAGAAAAAGGAGCTACTCAGATGAACATCCGTCTACTGGTCGGGCACAAAATCATGCTGTTGATTTTTGTCGTGCTATTGTTCTCAATAGCCGGCGTGGCCACCATCAGTACCGTACAGTCCAGCAAACACCTGGAGGCTCAGGCCAAAGCAGACATCGCGCACCTGGCCGATATGGCCGTGCACCTTTGTGAGGTCAACGCAGAGCAGAGCCTGCAGACCATCAACAATGCTACCCAATATGCGCGAGCAGAGTTTTACAACAAAGGCAAAGACGTATCCATTCGCAACGGGCAGATGGTCCTGACCGGTCCTGACGGTGAGTTCGTAGTGAACGACAATATTGCTCTGGTGGATGGCATTCAGAAGGCCACCGCCGCTCATTGCAGTATCTTCCTGCGCGATGGCAACCGGGCCAGACGAATAGCCACTACGGTTCGTACCGACGGCGACAAACGGGCTGTGGGTTCGGATATCGACCCTGCGGTTTTTGAGTCGGTGGTCGTAAACGGTGAATCGTTCCGCGGCCGAGCCAACGTGGTCGGCACGTGGTTCGTGACGATGTACGAGCCCATTCGGGATCAGTACGGTGCTGTTGTTGGTGTATTGTCCTGCGGTATTCCAGAACGCTCCGAGCATCTCCGTGCCGGGATCCTGGCCCAGAAGGTCGGTCAGACCGGCTACATCTACGCCATTGACTCCCGGGGCGTATTGCAGATTCACCCTGCTAAAGAAGGCGCTGACATCAGCAAATACGAGTTCATTCAGGAGATGATGGCCTCGGGACCGAAACTGGCCGAAGGCGAAATCTCCTGGACAACCTATCCCTGGATCAACAAAGAGCTGGGCGAAACCGAACCGCGGGAGAAGGTGGTCGGCTACGTGTATTTCGCCGACTGGGACTGGATTATCGGCGTTGGCAGTTACCTCGATGAGTTTACGGCTCCGGCCAACACGGTCCGCAACTATATCCTGGTGCTCGGCGCTGTCAGCCTCCTGCTCTCACTGGCTATAGCCTACCTGCTATCCCGTCAGATTACCAAGCCCATCCGCGAAGTGTCGGAAATCGCACAGGCCGTCGCTATTGGCGACGTAAGCCGTAGCGTAACTGTCCGATCGCAGGATGAGATCGGGGTCCTGGGTGAAGCCTTCAACGGCATGATAGAGTACCTGCAGGAAGCAGGCGCGGCCGCCGAAATGATTGCGGAAAACGACCTGACCGCTGACATAGAACCGCGTTCGGAGCACGACGCTTTCGGCAAAGCCTTCAAGCGGATGATCGCCAATCTCTCGGATATGATTCGTCAACTGGCCGGCAATGCCTCCGAACTAGTCTCCGCCTCGACCGAGATTTCGGCTTCCGCCGAACAGATGTCGCGGGGTGTCAAGGATCAGTCCGACCAGGTTTCCGATGTCGCCGGAGCGGTGCAGGAAATGTCTGCAGCCATCACCGAGTCATCGCACAACGCGTCCGCAGCCACTGAGAAATCACAGGCTGCCTCGGGAACCGCTGGAAGAGGCGGCGAGGTAGTCCAACAGACTGTCTCCGGCATGCAGCGCATCACCGATGTTGTGCGTCAGTCGGCCGACTCAATCCAGCAACTGGCGTCATCGGCGGACCAAATCGGAGAAATCATCAACGTAATTGACGATATCGCCGATCAGACCAACCTGCTGGCGCTGAACGCGGCTATCGAGGCCGCCCGGGCGGGCGAACAGGGCCGCGGCTTTGCGGTTGTGGCCGATGAGGTCCGGAAGCTGGCCGAACGAACCGGCAAGGCGACCGGAGAAATCGCCGCCATGATCAAAGGGATTCAGAGCCAGACCTCCGATGCCGTGGAGTCAATGCAGAAGGGCATCAGCGAGGTTGACAGCGGTCTCGAGCTGGCGCAGCAGGCGGGCGGCAGTCTCCAGGAAATCGTGGCCATGTCCGATGACGTGCTGCGGATGATCCAGCAGATCGCCACGGCAACCGAGGAGCAGTCCGGTGCCACCGATGTCATTTCCGGCAATCTGGAGCACATTTCATCGGTGACCAGGGAGACCGTGAAGGGTATTGAACAGACCGCAACCGCCGCCGAAGAACTTAATCGTCAGGCGGAGGGGCTCCAGAAAATGGTATCGCTCTTCAAACTCAAAAGCTGAGGAACGATCCAGAAAACGGGACAAATCTTCATTCCTTTTCTTCTCTATGCAGCAACGCGCCGGGTGATTTCGTCACCCGGCGCGTCTTGTTTCTCTGTCACCCAATGCGTATCTGTTTAGTGATCGCCCGAGCGATCCCGACGATGCAGACTATCCATGTACATGTTCAAATATCTGTTTTCGCTTTTGGTCGCCTTCACCAGCGTTTTGTTGACATCCCGCAGCGAGACCACCCCGATCAGATCCTCGCCGTCCATGATCGGAATGTGGCGAATCCAGTTCTTGTCCATGATGCCGGCGATGTACTCAATGTCATCATCCGGTACTCCCACGATCACCTCAGTAGTCATCACATCCTTCATGCTCAGGGCATGGTAGTCCCCTTTGGCCTCATGGATCTTTTTCAGAATGTCCTTATCACTGACAATGCCGGCAAGCTGACCGGAATCATCCACCACCGGCAGGCATCCGATGTTATTGCTGATAAGAAGTTCCATCGCCTCGTCGACTCCGGTGGACGGCTTGGCGATTACAATGGGGGCCGGCTTGGCTTCGAGAAGTGCACGTACGCGCATAGTTCACCCTCACTTTGCTTATATTAAAAAACAGATAATTCCGAAGGAATGTGAACTCCCTGCCTGAAATATAGAAGTATTCCCCCGCCCGGACAACAAAAAACGCCGCCGGAATTGCCCCTGGGGTCTAAACGAATCCTGTCCGTGCGCCTCTAATACTTGGCATGACAACAGGTTACACTTTTGCGCCGGGCCTATTCAGCCGCCTCCGGGGGAACCCGGAGGAACCGGTATCCACCCTTCTCAGCGCCCCAGACCTGGGTACCCGTGGTGTCAAAGCCGCGATCCCAACTATCGAGCAGTCCCGGCGTGATGCGTACTTCGGACCTCGTGTAGTGGGCGCCACGATACTCGCTGAGGCAGTCCCCCTCGTTGGTACTGCCGACAAAAAGCGTGTCCGAAATCGCTCGCAGCCTGATCACGCAACCGTCTTTCTCTATCAATGAGTCCGGGGTCAGCCCCGTCAGGGGGACATCAAGCCGCCAGGCACCGGCGAACCGCAACGGGTCCGTCATCTCATATACGGCACTGAGAACGGTCGCATCATCCTGTTGGGAAACCCTGTAGACGCGCTGGCGATACGGTCGATCCAGGGCGGAGGCCACTGCCTGTTCGACGTATAGCCAGTGCGCATCGGAGCGCTCCTTCCAGATCGGAACCATCTCCAATCGAATATCAAAATAGGCGCTGTCATCCATGGCCTGCTTCTGGCTGGAAAACGAGCCGGTCATATACGTAACCAGACGATCCAGATCACTGCCCTTTGAGTCGGCCACCGCCTGATCGGTACCGCAGGAGAAGAACAAGCACGCAGTCAAGCACATGGTCAGAAGAACAAGAACTCGATTACTCACAACAACTCCTTCGCAAAGACTCCGGTTGGGGAGCAACACAAATACTGGCACCTGCCGGCCGCCGCGTAGTGTGGCCTGCAAGAGAGTAAGAGATTATGGAGTCTCCCGCAACCGGGATTTGTTCCGCCACCAAACGCACACAAAAAATAGCCCCCCGGCCCGCATTGCCGAGGGGGTTTGCAATAACTTTGAATATGTATGGTGTGAAGCAATTGTCAGTTGTGTCACCACAGGCGACGGGTTCGAGCACAATTACCACCCACTGGCAATTCCTTCACCTAGTATTAATATCGTCCATTTTAGATTCCTGTCAATGCATTTCCCTCAGTCTTCGGTTCATTAGCTGACCGATCGTGTCTGGAATACCCTATTATGACTGCAACCGTCGCAACCCGGCTCAAGCCGGCTCCTCCTCCCGTCCCCGATCCTCCACAAGTCTCACCATGTGCCGGGTCAGTTTGACTATATTCTCCCGGGCGAGACTTTCCGCTGCCGCGAGAACGTCGCTTTCTGTCCGACCGGTCGACTTCGCAATCGTGCTGATAGCCACACGGCGCTGGCGGGATAGTCTGCGGATGATTTCGCCCCTGATTTGCCGCAACGACCCCTCGAACGGCGACTGCACCGTACGCGGGGGCACCCCGGGTATCCGCCGGGGCAGGACCAGCGAAGAATAATCCATCAGAGCATAATGCCAGGTGCGAGCATCGCGAGCCGGAAGCAACTGTGCGGCAACATACTCAATATCGCGTGCCCCGGTTTCTGCCGGCAAATCGAATTCATGAAGAATGACGCGGCGGATGTTTGTGTCCACCGTGACCAGGCGATGGTTGAAGGCAAAAATGAGAATGGCCCGCGAAGTGTACGGACCGATACCCGGCAGGCTGAGTAATGTCGACTGATCGGTCGGCAGTTCTCCCCCGTGGTCCCGCACCACCGCCTGAGCGATACGTCCCAGGTTCAGGGCCCGGCGGTTATACCCCAGTCCGGACCAGGCCGCCAGGAGTTGCTGGTTGGTCGCCAGGGCAAGCGCCTGCCAGGCTGGCCAACGCTCTATCCAGGCCAGATACTTCGGCAC
>JAHIVM010000530.1 GCA_018816665.1 Candidatus Zixiibacteriota bacterium | reverse complement strand
CGCACCGACCGGAGTGGTTCATGAGTTTACGATCAGTGCGATGGGCGATGGCGCCTCGTACGGCGATCAGCTGGTGTCCATAAGCGTCCCCAGCCCGGTCTCGCCCTTCGCCAACGTTCACGGTATGATCTACGGACCCGGTGGTTCTGTTCTGGAAGGGGTCTGCGTTGATCTGCTTCAGATGGGTGCTATCATTGCCACTACCTGCTCCGATGCTACCGGCCATTACGACTTCGGCATGGTAGATAACGGAGAGTACACCGTTGAAGTCGGCGTGCCGCTGGGCTTCATGCCGGTATCGGAACCGTCGGTTGCTATCACAGTCGAGGGCGAGACGGTTCAGGTGGACTTTGAACTCGGTGAAATCGAGCTCTCGAAGTTCCGTAACAAATGGTGGTGGTTGGCACAGTTGGCGGCCCTGAACGAGGATCCGGCCGCTCACGACTACTTCACCGGCGCCGATGTGGATGCCTGGGGTCAGTTGATTTTCGACCACTTCTATGATCGCACCGACGGCTACGGAATTGCGATCGAGGATGTGACCTACAAGCACGATCCGCCTCAGCCCATGACCTTCCAGCGCATTTGCTGGCTCTACTTCGATGCACCGATTCCTGATGACCGGGTGTTGAGATATCAACTGTACTACAAGAAGTTCCTGATGGCGCTATTGCTCAACTTCGCGTCGAACCGCATGAGCCAGATGCAGGTGGTGTCGGTCGACGGCGCTACGGCGAGTCAGGCAATCACCTACCTGTCATCGATCTACAATTCCGGTACTTTCGAAGATGCCAGGTTGGCCTACTACAGCTGCCGGGATATTCACCTTGGGTATCTGATCCCGGCCGGAGTGATTCCACCGGGAGTCCCGAACATCATGTTCAAGCCGGAAGATGGCCGGGCTCCCAGGAATGTACCGGATGGATTCGCGTTGAATCAAAACTACCCGAATCCGTTCAACCCGTCAACGGCGATCAGTTTCACGCTGGCCCATCGCTGCGAAGTCACCCTCGATATCTATAATATTGTGGGACAACACGTTGAGACGCTGGTTGCGGGACCGCTCGAAGCCGGCACACACACCGAAACATGGCACGCCGGCGACAACGCCAGCGGCATTTACCTGTATCGGATACAGGCTGGTGATTTCACCGAGACCCGCAAAATGGTCCTGCTGAAGTAACCGCGAGTCAGCACAAAAGCCCTTTCCGAAGGGGCCTGATCTGATAACACCCGGCGTCCCACCCCAAAGTGGGGCGCCGGTTTGTTTGTGCCTCGCCCTGAAGTGTCGTCGCACCCGTCGCGGGGAGTCAAATGATTCCCGATAAACAAGTTACACAATCAGGACGGTTTCTGTCGCAAGTCGATCCCCGGCTGATCGAGGACACCCCTGTCCTGTTGCCTGGCAGTACCCAATCAAGAGGATGTTGATTGCCCGGAACAGAGGCCAAACCATCCCCATCAACTGGCCTAACAGACTGAATTTCATTGGAATACAGCATTGACAAAACGATCTGATTTGGTATATTGCAAGGTAACGGTCATATACGAACTTCTGGGTCGGGTGTCATACAACGGGTAGTGTCAACCGGACCCAAACGAACACGCAGTAAACAGCGACGATGTTAGCCCGCCCAGGACTGACGACCCGCACTTTGAAAACAAGACAAACGTGGCGTACCAATTCTAACGGAGGTAGCTTTGCGGAAGATTGCTCATTTCTCTGCCGCAGTTTTGCTGTTGGGAGCAATGCTGTGTGGGGTGACTTACGCTGGTCAAGATGTCCAACTAAGTGACACCCCTAATGGATTCAGGTTGCTGGAAAGCAAGGGAGACGGCCTGAGTCTCGAATTGAACGTGGGGACGGTTCAATTCAATACTGTCAACACCAAGGAAGGTTCATTTAGCCTGATGACGGCCGACGGGTTGGGCCGTTCGTACAACATTGGCGAACCCAATCTTCCGCACCTGAGGAAGCTGATTGCCATCCCGGAGGGATGCGTGCTCAAGGCCCGCGTTGTCAGCTCCGAAACTCAGGAATTGTCGTTAAACGACATGGGCTTAACTGAATTACTCATGCCGGCTCAGCCGTCATTGTCCAAATCCGATGATCCGGAATCCGTTCCTTTTGAGTTCAATCGCTCCACCTACCTGGTGGACGATTTTTACGCTCAGCCGACGGTCGAAGTGGAAATCATGGGCACCATGCGCGGCGTCCGTCTGGGGCGGATCACGGTCAATCCGATAGCGTACAATCCGGTCAATAACAAGGTCCGGGTGCACACCAAGCTCACGGTCCAGGTCGATTTCGAAAATCCTGACTGGACCGCAACCGAGGACAAGCTGGCTACCGGACACTCACCGGTCTTTGAGCCTATTTTCAAGCAGATACTCAACTACACATCCTTCCAGGCTCAGGCCGCCAAGGACTTTGTTGACCTTACCAAGTACCCGGTGAAGTATCTCATCGTTTCGGACCCGATGTTCGAAGCCCAGTTGCAGCCTTTCATAGAATGGAAGACCAAAAAGGGCTTCACGGTCATCGAGGCCTACACGGGCACCGGAGCAGGCCAGATCGGCACGACCAACACACAGATCAAGAGCTACATACAGGGGCTGTACGAAGCCGGCACGGAGATCGATCCGCCGCCGTCATTCGTCCTCCTCGTGGGGGATGCCCAGCAGATTCCGCCTTTTGACGGCATCGACGGTCACATCACCGATCTGCGCTTTTTCGAGTTCTCAGATCCGGCCGATGACTTTCCGGAAATCTACTACGGCCGTTTCTCAGCGCAGACCACCGCACAGCTTCAGCCTCAGATAGACAAAACGCTTGAGTACGAACAATATCTGATGCCGGACCCCAGCTACCTGGCCAACGTCACGCTCGTATCGGGTTACGACTCCTACGGCAACGACCTGACCTTCGGTAACGGTGCCATCAATTACGGTTCCAACGAGTATTTCAACACCGCGCACGGTATCAACGCCAACGTATGGCTCTCCCCCGCCTCCAACTCGGGCACGGCGCCGGCAGATATCCGTCAGACGGTCAGCGATGGTATTTCGCTGTACAACTATACGGCCCACTGCAGCCACGACGGCCATGCGACGCCATCCTTCGAATCCAGTCACATCCCGGCCCTCACCAATTACCATAAGTATCTGCTGGGAATTGGCAACTGCTGTACTCCGAATACCTTCGGCACCGATTACAGTACGCCTTGTTTTGGTGAGGCGTTTCTCCAGATCGCCGACAAAGGTGGTATCGGCTACATCGGCGCCACGGACAATACTTACTGGGATGAAGACTACTACTGGGCGGTGGGTTACAAACCGGTAGTTGCCTCTGGTCCCGCCTATGATCCAAACCATATCGCGGCTTTTGACGGCATGTGGCATACTCACGGCGAGCCGATGACATCCCACTATGTCACCAACTCCGCTATCGTGTTTGCCGGCAATATCGGCGTAACCGAGGGCGGCAGTCGGATCACGTACTACTGGGAATCCTACATGCTCATGGGTGATCCGTCGCTCATGACCTACGTCGGACTTCCCACGGAAAACAGCGTATCCCACGATGCGTCGTTCATGTTCACCTCCACCAGCATTACCGTCAACGCCGACCCTGAGTCTTATGTCGCTATAAGCATGGACGGTGTGTTGTACGGTGCGGCGTTTGTAGATTCCTCCGGCAGTGTTGACGTCCCGATCACGGCCTTCCCGTCCCCGGGTACGGCTGATGTCGTCGTCACCGCTCAGAACCGTGAGCCCTACATGGCCACAGTCCCGGTGATCGCGCCGTCGGGACCGTACTGCGTGTACGATTTACACACGATCAGCGATGCGTTGGGTAACAACAACGGACTGGTTGAGCCGGGTGAAGATATTACGCTGGGTGTCCAGTTGAAGAATGTCGGACCGGATGACGCGCTTGATGTCACGGCGACGATCAGTTCCTCGGACATCTATGTCACGATCACCGATGACACCGAATACTACGGTACGATTGCGGCCGATAACGGCACCGGGTATGTCCTCGACGGTTTCGCCTTCACGGTGGCCGGCGACATTCCCGACGGACATCGCATTGACTTCGATCTCGAGGTCACCGGCACGGCTCGCGACACCTGGTACGGTTCGTTCCGGGTCACGGCGGTTGGTCCTAATGTCGAGTTTGTTTCGGTATCGATCAACGATGTCGCCGGTGGTAACGGCAACGGTATCCTTGATCCGGGTGAAACGGCCGACCTGATTGTCACGTTGACCAATACGGGTCACGGCAACGCGTATGGGGTTGAAGCCCAGATCACGGAGTCGGATCAGTATCTGTCGATCACCGATGACTACGCGTTGTACGGCGATCTCGATTCGGTTGGCGGGACGGCCAACAACAGCAGCGACGTGTTTACGGTATCGGCCGACAGCGAATGCCCTCAGGGCTACGCGGTGAATGTTGATTTGGGTATCACGGCCGGTTTGCATACAGCCTCGGCGAACTTTTCGCTGACGGTTGGCGACCGGGTGGTGATTTACTTTGACGATTTTTCGAGCAACCAGGGCTGGACCGGATTGGGCGGTCTGGGCGAATGGGAGATGACGGCTCCGGGCGGTCTGGGCGGTGATCCGTCGGACGACCACACGCCGGGCACCTCCAACGGCGTGCTGGGTAACGACCTGACGGTCGGCGGGACATACAGCAACAACCTGACCCAGACCCACTGGGTGACCTCGCCGATGCTTGACTGCTCACAGATCACGGGTCTGTTGATGAAGTACTACCACTGGATCGGGTGCGAACGCAACCAGTATGATCATGTGTACTTCGAGGTATTCGACGGCACCGACTGGGTGACGATCTGGGAGAACGAGAACACGACGTTGACATCGAGTTCCTGGACGGAAGCCAATTATGATTTATCGGGTTATGCCGACGGCAACCCGGCCTTCCAGATGCGTTTTGGCATTGGTATCACCGACGGTTCCGGTCAGTACGCGGGCTGGAACATCGATGATATCGAGTTGAAGGGATACAGCGGCAGCGGTTCGCCGAGCCTGGTGCTCGAGCCGATGTCGGTCAGTGACTCGCTGCAGCCGGGTGATACAGGCGAGCAGCTTATCAAGGTGAAGAACGCCGGTGACGGCAACCTTGGTATCTGGTTTACGGCCGATGATGCGTGGCTTGATTTTTCGTACGACACGAAAGCGATCATTCCACCGGGCGACAGCGCGGAGTATACGCTGACGATCACGACAACCGGTCTGGCCGGTGGCGATCACACGGGTTCGTTGAGTTACTCCTCGAACGACGGCGTGAACGCGAGTGGCAGCATTGCGGTGAGTCTGCACATCTATGAGCCTGACATGATGGTCATGTCGTCGTCGATCGATGCGACCGTGGCCCCCGACTCGCAGCTGACGGTTCCTCTGGAGATCCAGAACAACGGTCCGGGTCGTCTGGTGTATTCGGCGGGTTGTACGATGGATGCGAAGAGCCGGCTGGTGCCGGTGGTGGCGGCGGAGGTTATCGAGCCGCTCGGCAGCCGTCCGATGGGCGAGGACAAGTATCCGGGTCAGATGGAGGAGTATTATCCGGCATCGACGAAGAACTCTGGTGGTCCCGATGCGTTCGGGTACCAGTGGCTTGATTCCGATGAGCCGGGTGGTCCGACGTACAGCTGGATTGACATATCGACTTTGGGAACGGCGGTAACGTTGACGGACGACGGCACGGCTGGTCCGTTCCCGATCGGGTTTGAGTTCCCGATGTACGACACGCCGTACACGCAGTTTTACATCTCGGCGAACGGTATGGTAACGTTTGACGGATCGTACGGTTCGGCGGGGAACAATCCGTTGCCGTACGGGAGTGTGAACTCGGCGATGATTGCGTTGTGGTGGGATGATCTGAATCCGGCCAACGGCGGCGACGTGTATTACTACTATGATGCAACGACGATGCAGTTGATCATCAGCTGGGTGGCGGTTCCGAACTACTCGTATCCCGACGGCACCGGCGACCTGACCTTCCAGGCGGTATTGACGCCGAACGGTCGGATTCTGCTGCAGTACGGTCGGATGTATGCGGGCGCGGATGCCGACGGTCTGGCGGGTGCGACGATCGGTATTCAGAACACGGCCGGCGATATTGGCTTGCAGGTTGTTCACAACGCCCAGTATGTGCATGAGAATCTGGCGATTCTGCTGTACACGGCGTCGTGGCTGGTGACTGATCCTCCGGCGGGCACAATCGAGCCGTTCAGCACGGGCACGGTCAACGTGGTTTTTGATGCCCTGGGCATCGCCGAAGGCACGTTTGGCGGTTCGGTGGTTCTGGGCTGTAACGATCCTGATTCCCCGTCGATGACCATTCCGGTGACGATGACGGTGAGCGCGGGTTGCTGCAACGGCCTGACCGGCAACGTTGACTGCAGCGCAAGTGAGGGCGCCGATGTCGGTGACCTGACCCGTCTCATCGATCACCTGATGATTTCGTTTGCGCCGCTGTGCTGTCCTGAGGAAGCCAACACCGACGGTGACAGCGAGGGATCGATCGACGTGGGTGACCTGACCAAGCTGATTGACCACCTGTTTATCAGCTTTGCCACCCTGCCCGCCTGTCAATAACGACACGATGTCGACACAAAACAAAAGCGGCCACCCCAAAATGGGGGGCCGCTTTGTAACGACCTGTTTTGGGGTGGCCCTCTCCCACCTTGACAATTGACGACATGTAGTGTATACTACTATCGTCTAACAAGTTATCTATCGTCGGCCACGGCCTCAAGACCTCACCAAAGCCGACGCGAGAATTCTCGTTTCTGGAATCTGACGGTTCCCCCCCGTTTGGATTCATCGCCATATCCCGTTCAGGGAAAGGAGACGGACGTGCTACAACTGGCCAACTGTGGAGGACGCATCACACACTCCTCCAAACTCCTCGCATCCTTCCTGATTATCATTGCGGCGACATTGAATCTGGGTGGACAAGCACTTGCTGATCCTCCGAGCACTTATGATCTTCGCAATGTCGGAGGTGAAAATTACGTCACCTCTGTCAAGTCTCAACAGGGTGGAACGTGCTGGACCCACGGCGCGGCGGCCTCCATCGAGGGCGACCTGCTCATGTCCGGAGTGTGGACAGCCACAGGTGATACCGGCGAACCCAATCTGGCCGAGTATCATCTTGACTGGTGGAACGGGTTCAACCAGCACAATAACGACGATCTGACCCCGCCCTCCGGAGCCGGTCTGACGGTCCACCAGGGCGGAGACTACATGGTTACGGCAGCGTACCTTTCGCGCGGTGAAGGCATGGTGCGCGATATCGACGCTCAATCTTACGATGTAGCCCCCGACCGCATCAACGGCGACTACCGATACTACTATGTTCGCGATATCGAATGGTTCACTTTGGGCACAGGGCTGACCGGAATCGATCTCATCAAAGAGAAGATAATGAGCGAAGGGGTTATGGGCACCTGCATGTGCGCCGGCGGCTACTGGTGGGGTACCACTCACTACCAGCCCAGCTACACGTCCGACCTGCCGAATCACGCTATTGCGATCATCGGGTGGGACGACTCCAAGGTCACGCAGGCCTCTTCGCCCGGTGCCTGGCTGGTCAAAAACAGCTGGGGCGACAGCTGGGGTGAGGACGGGTTCTTCTGGATCTCCTACTACGACAAGTGGAGTTGCCGCGAGCCACAAATGGGAGCTGTTTCCTTTCAGAATGTTGAGGTCATGCCGTACACGCATGTGTACTACCATGATTACCACGGATGGCGCGAAACCAAAACTGACGTCTCCGAAGCCTTTAGTGCCTTCGAGTCGGTCGGCGGACAGCCTATCAGGTCAGTGAGTTTCTACTCGGCCGACGACAATGTTTCGTTCACCGCTATCATCTACGACAACTTCGAGGACGGGCAGCTCAAAGATCCTCTGGCCACCACTTCCGGCACTATTGAGTACACCGGCTTTCATACCATAGATCTGGATCACCCGTTCTGTCTCGAGGACGGTGATGACTTTTACGTATATGTCAGCCTTTCTGCAGGCGGTCACGCATATGATTGCACGTCCGATATTCCCGTCCTGCTGGGCGCCACCGGCCGCACCATTGTGGAGTCCAGCGCCGACCCGGGTCAGAGTTTTTTCTATCGCAATGGTTCCTGGAACGATCTCTACTACGACGGCGACATGTCGGCCAACTTCTGCATCAAGGCTCTGAGCGGCCCGCTGTGCGACGTCACCTGTTCGGCTACATTCGGATCTCCGCCCCTGTCGGTCGACTTCACGGCCGCGAACAAGCTGAGCGTCGAAGTGACCGGCTATCACTGGGACTTCGGCGATGGCGGGACTTCGGATGAACAGAACCCAACTCACGTGTACACAACTCCCGGTTTCAACACCGTGACGGTTACGATGTCGTCCGCCAACGGTCCGCTCGTCAACCCGTTCCCGGGACTGGTATCAGTTCACTCGGACACCCTTCGAGTCGCCTCGGTGTCAGGTAATCCTGGAGAGCGGGTCAAGGTCGATGTATATGGCCGCAATTTCCTTCCGCTCAAGGAAATGCTGCTTCCCATCGGCTGGTCCGGTCCTAAGAACATCACCTATGATTCGTTCTCAACCGCCGGTTTGCGGACAGCTTACTTCGAGGATCAACGCATTCTCAACTACGATCCGTTCGGCAAGCGGGTCACCATATTCCTCAATAGCTCCGCTCTCGGCGATCAGCCGTTCCTCGATCCGGGCAACGGACCGGTCATCAGTCTCTGGTTCACAATTCCGTACGGGGCATCAAGCGAGCCCAACCCGATCATGCTGATCGATTACGGATCGTTCACCCCGGAGTTCACGACTTACTACGGGACCTATTACCCAACCGCTGAAGACGGCGGTATTGGGCTGTCGTGCTGCATTGGCGACAGGGGCAACATAGTGCTCGACAACGCTCCCGGTGCCTGTGACAACCTGTCCGACCAGGGCGTTGATGTGGGCGATCTGACGGCTTTGATCGACCACCTGTTCATCAACTTCGACGCGCTGTGCTGCGACGCTGAGGCCGACATGGCACCCATGGCGGCACCTGACGGCTCGGTCGATGTTGCCGACCTGACGGCGCTGATAGATCACTTGTTTATCAACTTCCCGGATCTGCCGTCCTGCCCGTAGCGGCGATATCAGAACCCGGGAATCCTTTCCGCGGCCGTCGGGTATAAAAGCCCGGCGGCCGCATGTGTTGATGCGGCACTTGACTTGAATTGCATCGGAGCGCTTCTTGATCCGGGAAGGGGCGTCCATGCCCATAACCACCGTCTGCTCGTCAACGTGTCGAACGAGAGAGTGATATGAAATTGATGTCTATGTGCTGTGCCGTCGGTCTTCTCCTGGCTGCGGAGGTTCTGGCCGGAGGAGGCGACGCTGCAACCTTTGCCGAGGCAAAACAGCTGGCCGAGGCATCGGGCAAACAGATCCTCATGGAGTTCTCCGTGGACGACTGTGAGTACTGTGCTGAGGCTGCCGCCGATGCCGACACGAATACGGCTTTTCAGCAGGCCCTGAGTTCTGTTGTGTATTTGCCGCTCAATCTCATGAATGATGAGGGCGCCACGCTGTCGGAACAGTACCGGGTCGGCAGTACCTTCCCCGTTTTCATCCTCACAAACGCAAACGGCGATGTTCTCAGTCGCTGGACCGGGTATACCGGCGCCCAGCCGTTTCAATTCGCCCTGCGCAACGCGCTCAAGAACAGCCGGCCGATAGCCGACCGCATTGCAAGGTTTGGAGCCAATCCGACATATGGTGAAGCCCTGTCGCTGGCAAAGTACTGTGCCGACACCAGGGACTTTCTGCAAGCTGCAGAGTTTTACCGGCGGGCCCAGCAGCTCAGCCCCGATGGCCGGGCCAATCACGCCTATGATATCCTGAATAATCTGGCCAACGCGTCCTGGAATAACTCGCTGGACTTTGAGGACGTGGTTCCGGCGGCCGACACCGTGCTGTCTCGCAGCGGTCGGAATGTCACCCACCTTGTCAACACGGCCAAGATCATGAGTCGCCTCGCGCGACGGGCCGGCAAGACTGACCGGATAGGGAAATACCTGCAGGCAGGTATTGACATCACCGCCGGCAGCACCAACAAACAGCACCGGGCCGACCACCATACGTTCCTTATTGACCGCCAGTTGCACATTGCAGGTGACACTGCCGGTGCCCTGGCGGCCTACAAAGCAAGCCTGGGACCCGACTGGCACACCCAGCTTGATAATCTGTACCTGGTGGCGAAGTGGTCCCTGGAGCGGAAGATCAATCTGGAGGAGGCGGAACGGTTCGCAACCCAGGTGGCGGATCGCGCTCTTGACGGGAAGTTCAAGGCGGGCGTTCTCCAGACCCTGTCTGGTATTTGTGAAGCACGCGGTCGAATCACCGACGCTGTGACCTACATGGAACAGGCGACCCGGCAGCTTCCGTCGGCCGACTTCTATCGCACAGAGTTGGAAAGACTGCGAAATCTCGTTGAGAAATAGTAATCGATCAGGACTTCCGCTTGCTCCGACGCTGGCGCGGCTTCTGTTTGGGCGCAGCCTTCGCGAGAACTGCTTTCTGATTGCTCCTGCCGGCGGTTGTTTTCTCCACCGTCAGGGGCCTGCCCGTTTCCGGGTCGGTTTCCGTGTAGTACATGACCGCCGACCACGTTGACGGCAGCGGCGTGAAGATCTGGACTTGCTCAGGGTGTATGCGCAATTCCCGGCCGGTGAACTCACGCAAACGTACCATATCCGCCTCGGTGCAACCGGGATGAGCCGCGATCAAATAGTACGTGAGAAACTGGTTCTTGCCCGCGTCGGTAGTACACTCATAAAACATATCTCTGAACTCGAGCAACGATTTCCGTCCCGGTTTCCCCATCAACGACAGCACCCGGTCCTCGGAATGTTCCGGAGCAATCTTCATCTGACCCGACACGTGGTGGGCGACTACCTCCCGGAGGTATTTTCGTCCCCCGCGCCGGTCTTTCAGGATCAGATCATGGCGAATGCCGGAGGCGACAAACGCCTTTGTGATCTCCGGTAAGCCTCGCAATCTCTCCAGCAAATGAGTGGCCGGCAGATGGTCCGGCTTCAGATCCTTGCACACCGAGGGATACAAGCATCGCTTGCGCTTGCAGGCACCCCGCTCCAGCTTGCGAGCACACTCAAACCCGTACATGTTGGCGGTCGGTCCGCCGACATCGCGGATGTGGCCCGTAAATTTTGGGTGCGCGGTTAATGCCTCAACATGACGAACGACCGAATCCTCGCTGCGCCAGCGAACGGTCCGACCTTCGTGGACGGCAATCGAACAGAAGTTGCACTCTCCGTAGCATCCTCGATGTGTGGGTACGGAAAAGCGAATGGTCTCCAGCGCCTTTACATCGCCTCCGCGCGCATAATACGGATGCTGTTCGTTCTCAAACTCCATGGCGTACACACTGTCCAACTCGGTCTGCTCAAGATACGGAGCCGGCGGATTCTGGACCAGGAAGCGTGAGTCCTGTTGCTGGTACAGGCCTTTGGCTGTGACAGGATCACAGTTGTCGTAAAACGTGCGAAACATCTTGATAAAGGCCCGCTTGTCGTTCGACACGGTATCGTACGCCGGCAATTCTCGGTACGACTCCGGCGTCTCACGCGAGATGTAGCACAACCCGCGAAGCCTTTCGGGTGAGTCACCCACCGCCAGCGAGCGGGTAAGTTCCCTGATAGTGCGTTCGCCCATCCCGTACACCAGATAGTCGGCCTTGGCATCAAAGAGAATCGACTTGCGTATCCGGTCAGACCAGAAGTCATAGTGGGCAATGCGCCGGAGACTCGCTTCGATGCCTCCGAGGACGATGGGACGGGTTTGCTTGAAGTGCCGCCTGATCAGGTTGCTGTAAACGATACAGGCGCGGTCGGGGCGACGAGTGTTTTCGCCCCCGGGCGTGTAGTCATCGGACCGGCGCCGACGCCCGGTCGCAGTGTAGTTGGCAACCATTGAATCGACCGAGCCGCCACTCACACCCCAGAACAGGGCGGGCTCGCCAAGTCGGGTGATATCCTGATTCGAGTGCACATCCGGCTGAGCGATTATCCCCACCCGGTACCCATCGGCCATGAGCATCTTGCCGATCACACTCACGCCGATGAACGGACTATCG
>JAHIVM010000529.1 GCA_018816665.1 Candidatus Zixiibacteriota bacterium | reverse complement strand
TATCGCAAGGATGGCGCGGAAACAATCCTGACCGTTCATGCGCGGCATCACCATATCCAGAATCACCACATCGATGCGATGCTGATGCTTTGCGTACTGCGCTACCCCCTGCTCGCCGTTTTCCGCCAGCATCACTTCGTAGCCCAGGTTCTCAAGGATATGGGCGGCGGTAGTGCGGATCACCTCTTCATCATCGACTACCAGCACACACCCCGTGCCCCGTTGGTCCTCACCCACTTCCACCGATGGTCCCACAACCGCTGTCGGATCAACCGGGAAGTACAGGTGGAAGACGGTGCCGCGTCCCGGCTCGCTGTACACTGTGATGGCGCCGCGATGATCTTTCACCGCGCCGTACACCGCCGCCAATCCCAGGCCGGTGCCTTTGCCGACCAGCTTAGTGGTGTAAAACGGTTCAAATATCCGTCGCTGAACGTCGGCCGTCATGCCGCACCCGGTATCCATGATTGATAGATGAATATGAAGTCCCGGCGCAATGTCGAAGGGGCTGCGGGCGCAATAGGCCTCATCGAATTCGACGTTCTCCGTGGTCACATTCAGCGTACCGCCGTCGGGCATTGCATCGCGGGCATTCACCCCGAGATTCAGGACAATGTTCTGCAGCGAGGTGGCATCGCCGTGCAGGGTGGATACATCGGCGTGGAGGTGCGTTTGCAGGTCGATCCGGCGATCGATACTTCGCTCCAGTATGGCCAGCGACTCCTGTATCGTTTCGTGGATATCCATTGAGGCCGCCACAACCGGACCTTTCCGCGAAAACGAGAGCAGCTTGCCGGTGAGTTCGGCTGCTCGCTCGGCAGTGTTGATGATCATGTTGACGTACTCCCGGACTTCTTCGTTGCCCGAGAGGGTCATGGCGAGGAGTTCCGCGGCGCCAATAATGCCGCCCAGCATGTTGTTGAAATCGTGGGCGACGCCGCCGGCCAGTTGACCGATAGAATCCATCTTCCAGGTCTGCCGCAACTGCTCTTCAAGTTTCCGCTGCTCGGTAACGTCGGTGACAATAACAACCGCACAGCGACGGCCATCCAGCACCGCCTCGACGCCCGAAAACAACAGATCCCGCTCCCGTCCGTCGCGTGAATATCCGCGAATAGGCATTGCCGATATCTGCCCGTCCCGGGTAAGACAGTCTTGTATCTGGCGGCTGGTCGCTTCAGTAGTCAGTCCCAGCTTCACGGGAGTACTGCCGATCATTTCCTGCCGGGAGCACTGGGCGTGTATTTCGGCGGCAGGGTTCACATCGATGAACTCCTGCGTTTTGGCATCCACAATGAACATTGCCTGTGGACTGTTTTCGAATACCGTTCGGAAACGTTTCTCGGAGGTTACCAGCGCCTGCTCGGCTTCACGCCGCTGCGTGATATCCAGCAACAGGCCGTTGTACACCAGGTTTCCATCGATCTCCGACGGTGTGGCCATTCCCTGGAACCAGACCACCCGCCCATCGGGTCTGACAAACCGACCCTCAAACTCCCAGGGGGCTCGATTATCGATGGCCTCGCTGGTGGATTGCTGAAAGGCATCGATATCGTCGGCAGCCAGACCCTGAGTGAAGCGCTCGAAAAAGCCGTCCAGCTTGCTGTCGAGACCCAGCACATTGTCGACAGCCCCGCCGATATACGTCACCCGGAAGTAGTATTCCGGTTCGACAACGACCTGGAAGACCATGCCCGGGATCTTATCCGCAATGTCACGCAACCGGCGTTCGCTGACCTCCCGGGCCAGCTGAGCCGCAGCCTCTTCCGTGACATCGCGAAATACGAGCACTGCACCGAGTATGGTGCCATCGACATCGCGTATCGGTGCGCCGTTGACCGTCACCTGCCGGATTTCGCCGGCAGTCGAGGTGAGTTGTCCGTGCCCGAGGAGGGTGACGGTTTCTCCCCCGTCGACAACCCGCGTAAGTATGGTAGTGAGTATGCTGCGGTCACCCGAATAAGAGACTTCCACCAAATCCGACAGATCCTCGCCGATCGAATCCGACTGCACCAGACCCAGCAGTTCCTCGGCAACCGGGTTGAGTGTCACCACACCACTTTTGTCATCGGTAGTGATCACGGCGTCGCCGATGGAATTGAGAGTGATGCGCAGGTGCTCCTCGCGCTCGCTGAGCTGAGCGGTCCGTTCCCGCACCCGCAGCTCAAGATCCCGCTTGGCGATTAGTATGGATGCATACAGCCGCACAATGGTCACCAGCAGAATCAGGAGCACCAGGACAAGCGTGTGGCCGTAGATTGCCGTATTGAGCCAAACGGCCCGAACTTGCCCGATCACGCGTTGATCGTAGTAGACATTGGCCGACAACTCGCTTTCAGGAATCAGTCCGAGGCGCATCAATTGCTTTGTGACTCCGCCCGGTGCAGCGGAGGTCGAGGATTCAAACACGGTGCCGTCGATATCCAATACGGCAAGGCTGCGATAGGTATGCGACTGGCAGGCAAGTTCAAGATACTCCGCCGCTCCCGCCTCGTTGTAGTTCCACAGGGCATCGGACAGCAGGCGAGCGTGGGTCAGCATCTGCTCCCGGGCGGTTTCCCGCTCGTGAGATTCGTACGCCCACACAAATAGGCAGAAGACTACCAGGGCAGTCGCGGAAACAAAGCCGTAGAGTTTGTCTATGTGCTTGCTCATATCGCCGTGCTATTTTTGATCGGTCCGTGCTACCGGTCGCAGTGTGCCGATGGCTGCATTGAAACGCTCGACAATCGTATCCGGGGTCCGCATGCTGAACAATACAAAACGCTCATCACCCGCCGGCATATCTGAAAACGTTACTATTCTGAAATCATCGGCGGGCAGGCCCGATTGCGCTATCAAATACTCCGCCTCTTCCCTGGCCATGAAGAAATAGTCCGCCCGACCGGCGGCGATCATCTTCAACATGCCCAGGTTATCTCCTGTTGATACGTGCGTCGGGGGATGGTACGCAAGGATAAGACTATCCACGTACGGACCGTAAGAGAAACCGTCCTTCACCAGCAGAGTGAGGTCCGTGTTGGCCAGAGCACGGGCAAGCATCTCCCCGTCGAAGAGGGCCCCATTGTCGGCGCGCGCCAGGGCGATGGCGGGTTGATCCCGATAGATGGGAACACTGAATCGGGCAAACTCCTCCCGATCCGGATTCCGAAACCAGCCAACACCGCAGTCGTTTCCGGTGTTGCCGCGAATGATGTCCAGATGTCGCCGCGAGGGCGTGTTCTCCCAGCGGTAGGCCAGGCCCGTCAGGCGCAACGCACTGTCGGCCAATCCGGCAGTGAGTCCCCGCATACCCTCCGGAGTTGACAGCATGTAGGGGGGACGCTCGAAATAGTGGACGGTGAGTATGTCCCCGCGGGTCGGATGGCCGGAGCCGGTCACGAAGTCATCGGCAGCTGATCCGGTCGGTACCACCCCCCGGGCAAACAAAACGGATATGGCGAGTATGAGACAGGCCGCGTCGGCGACCGCCCTTCTTGTCAGCACGAACCAACTCCTCCGTCTGAGTACCCTACAAAATCGATCAGAGAACCGCCCTTGCAGAATCAGTTTAGACAATCAAGGAGCCAAGTCAAGACGTTGAATACTCCGAATTTCAAATCACGACCTATGGTGTCGCCCGGAGCCGCTTCAGAACACCGGGGGATCATGTCGTACCTCCGGAGGCAGGCAACGACAGCCACGACGTATCAGGATTGCTGATGGCGCAGTCGCTTCTCCCTCACCTTACGCAGGTATTCCGGATCAACGTAGTTTTCAGTATACCCGCAGTCCAGGCAAGCGTATGCCCGGCAGTTGCTCTCCAGTACGACAAGGTGAAGGTCGGATTTGTAGGCAATCCCTCCGGCGCTCATCAGTTTTCCCCGGTCAATATCGGTGCGGTGGCATTTGGGACAGGTGTTCATGTTCATGGGTAGTACCTCCAGAGCCAATACCGTCGAAACGTGTGGATATTCACACCTTGTATCCATGCTGTCTGACCCCAGCCGAAACAGAATCGGAAAGGCGGCAGTCTCGGAGCTGCTGTTTTTTTTGAATCTTTCGGACGAAACAGCCGTATTTCCAGACTGAGACGGCGGTGTGCTGGCAGGCGTCTGCTTTCTCAGTCCTTCTGATTCCCCTCAGAAACGACATCCGAACAGGGACCAATCCACAAGGGGTTGCGGATTAAGAGACCGCATGGGTAATCGTTTGTTCGGAAAGGACATAGAAATGAAATCAACTGCAATCTCTCGATGCGTCCTTACGACCTGCGTGGCGGTGCTGGGGGGAATCCTGTTGTTGGCCTCAGCCACCTGGGCCACAAAGACGTTTCAGCCGACATTCAATCCTCGGGTTCAGGCGGCCAAATCGCAGCAGCCGATTCGTATCGACGGTCAGTTGACCGATGCCGGCTGGTCGGGGGCCGGCCGCGCCGACAATTTTGTCGAGCGTCACCCGGGAGACAAAACCAGGCCGGAGGTAGAAACGCAGGCCTATATCACTTTTGATGATCGCAACCTGTATGTGGCCTTCGTCTGCCTGGATGACCCGGCTGCCATTCGTGCCACCATGTGCCAGCGCGACCAGTTCAGTGGTGACGATGCCGTTTGCGTTCTACTCGATACATACGGCGATGCCTCCTGGGCGTACGAGTTTTTTGTGAATCCCCACGGCGTGCAGAAGGATATGCTCTGGTCCAGCGTGGCGGGTGAGGATATGGGATTTGATCTTATCTGGGAGTCGGCGGCCAAAATCACCGATTCGGGATACCAGGTGGAGATGTCGATTCCTTTCGCCAGTCTGCGGTTTCCGAACAACGATGTCCAGTCGTGGAAGATGGATTTCTGGCGAAATCGCCCCCGGGAGTCATTCAAGCAGTATTCCTGGGCCGCGTATGATCGCGACGAACAATGCTGGCCGTGCCAGTGGGGCACCGTGGACGGCATATCAAGTGTCCAGCCCGGCAAGGGAATCGAGGCACTCCCGACCTACCTCGCGACCCGCTTTGATGAACGTAATAATGTGACTGACCCCACGGCCGGTCTCAATTCCGGCGATGTGCTCGGCGAGTTTTCACTCGGAGCCAAGTACGCCGTGTCATCGAACCTGACCATGGAGGCCACCTACAATCCCGACTTCAGTCAGATTGAGGGCGATGCCGCCCAGATCGATGTCAACACCACCATAGCGCTGTTTTACCCGGAACGTCGCCCCTTCTTCCAGGAAGGCTCCGACATCTTCCGCACCCTGTTCAATTCGTTTTACACCCGTACGGTCAATGACCCGCAATTCGCGGCCAAGCTGACCGGACGATACAACGGCGCCAGTGTTGGCGGCTTGTTCGCCTACGATGAGAACTCGCCGTACATGATACCGCTGGAGGAGGGCAGCATTCTGCTGAACGCCGGCAAAAGCGCCGTCAGCGTGGGACGCGGTCGTCTTTCGGTGGGCAACGACTCGCAACTGGGAATCATGCTATCGGATCGACGTTTTGATGGCGGTGGCTCGGGGTCGATACTCGCCGGCGATGCCGACGTGCGCATTTCGCGCAGTTTGAGCCTCGACGGTCAGTGGGTGCTGAGCCACACCAAAGAGCAGGATAACCCTGTCCTGTCAGAAGGACTTGAGGGGTTTACATTCGCCGACGGCGAACATACAGTGGCTCTGGACGGTGAGTCGTATTACGGCACCGCTTTCATAACCCGTCTGCGACGACACGCCCGGGCCTGGAACTTCATCATCGATTACAACCAGGTGACAGATGCGTATCGAACCCAGACGGGCTTTGATCCGCTGGCCAATTATCGGAATGCCTCTGTGTACTCGGGCTACAATTTCTACTTCGACAAGGGCCTGTTCCAGCGGGTGACACCGCAGGTGTATGTCCTCCGCAAATGGAATTTCGACGGCGAACGCAAAAACGAGGTTCACAACTTCAGCATCGAAAGCCAGTTGCGTTTCGCCCAGACATACGTACAGATGAGCTACTACACCGGGGCGGAGCGATTCAGGAATCAGGATTTCGACAATCTCTGGTCGATTGACTTTGATCTCGGCATGCGCCCGTGGAATTGGCTGGGAGTCAACGCCGGAATAGACCGAAGCCGAAACTATGCCCGCTTCATGATGGCCAAGGACAATGAGACATCGGTCTACGCCGGTTTGACGATCAAGCCGATTGACCGCCTCATTATTGAGCCGAATATCAACTTCCTCCGCGGCACCGATGCCGAAACCGGAGAGGAATTTTTTGACGGATTCATCACGCGTACGCGCGTGCGTTTCCAGGCGAGTCGCAAGTTTTCGGTGCGGCTGGTGACCCAATACGATGATTTCAGCCAGCACTGGGATGTCGACCCCCTGCTGACCTATCGCGTAAGTTCGTTCTCAGTAGTGTATCTCGGTTCGACACTTGACTACGACAAGCTGACGTACACCGACTATTCAGACCCTGAACGCTGGAAGGCTTCTTCGCGACAGTTCTTCCTCAAGCTCCAGTACCTGTTCCAGACCTGATTTCGGACATGGCCGAGGCAAAGTCTCGGCGGATCCTTACCCGACAATCGGCGGGCGATGACTCATCAGCCATCGCCCGCTTTGTTGTACGGATAGCAGGTCGGGCAAAGGCCCGGCCTGCCAACGACCGGAAACCTTCCTTGTTCCGCAGGCGTTCCGCGTATATACTGTACGTAGTGTGATGTGCTTCTTACATTGGGTCTATTCATGAAAACAGGCAACAGCAAGATGGGCAGCGATGGTCGCCCCCGAAGGCGCCGGTATCCGTGGATACTCCTGATAATCCTGACCGTGTACTTCCTGTCCTGTGTGGAGCCAAAACTCGCGCAGTTTTTTGTGTTTCCCGAGAACCGAAGCCGGGAGTTTAACAATAACCTGCTGCGGGGGGTGTTCCCGGGATGGGATATTGACGTAGCGATTATTTCCCCTCAGGCGGACTACTGGTACAACGAATGCGAAAGCTGCATGGATTTCAAGTATCACGTGGCTTTTCTGAATATCCATCGGGTGGACTTTGCAGGTTCGCAAATTCCTCGTATCTACGGCTGGAAATCCCCCACTTCGCCCTCGGTCTCGGATCGCATCGGGTTTTCCGCGGTACGCATCACTCTGTTGCCGGACCGGGAATCATTTGTCGCCGACATAGACTCAAGTCTTTTTATCGACCACCCTCAATGGTATGTCCCGGGACTGCGATGCAACACCAGGTCCTTTTCGCTGGATAGGAGTACCGACAGCCTGAGGATCGCCTTTGATGCCATCCTCATGGACAGCGCCGGGACGACCAGGGATAAATTCAGGATTGATACGCTTGTGTATCGATGGGATCGGCCACTTCAGTAGCCGGTCGAAGGGTCCCCGTCACTATTCCCCGTATTTGTCGAACCTGGTCCAGTACGCCTTGGAGAGCTTGAACGGGATATAGTCGGGATCGTCGCCGGGATCGGCCGGTTCAACAATGCCCAGTTTTTCGGCAAAATCAAGCAATTGAGTGATGTCGGTGCGGGAACTCAGTTTGACATATGCAGCGTCACCGCCAAAGGACCAACGCCCTTCCCGCTTTCCCAGGGCTCCTATCTGTTGTTTGCAGACGGTTAGAAGGAACTGCTGGAGCGAAAACTGGCTCTGCGGAAACACATCGAGTTTGGGCTTGGGCATCGGAATATCGGCGCCCAGCGCTATCTCGTAACGAAAATGATTGTATGTTTCAGAATCCATATCTTTATATTCGGCAATCACATACGGATCATGATATAAAGCAACAACAATTTTCTCCCTGAATCGTGCATAACACGATACTTGATCGCGGAGTCCGGTTTATGTATAGTGGGTCATGCCCTTGCCATCGCTTAAAGGTAAACAGGTCATCCTCCGTGCCCTCGGTTCGGACGACGCGCCCGCGCTTCGGGAATTGGCCGATAATGCCGTCATATCGCGCTTTGTTTCGTATGTTACGCAGCCCTTCACGCTTGATCAGGCCCGCCGCCTGATTGACCTCGCGGAGAGTTCAGCCCGCCAGGATCGGGGCTATACGTACGGTATCCAGATTGCAGAGACCGGCCTGCTGGCCGGGATGGTCGGCCTGGGCGAGGTCAACCGCAAGGATCGACATGCCGCCCTCTTGTGCTGGCTGGGACAGGAGTACCAGAGCAGGGGTTATGCCACCGAGGCTCTCCACCTGATTCTGCGGTTTGCGTTCGTGGCCCTGCGACTGGTCCGGGTCCATGCCACGGTGCACGAAACCAACCGCCCCTCACTCCGGCTGCTGGAACGCCTGTCGTTCGTGAGAGAGGGGATATTGCGAAAATCCTGTCTGGTGGACGACCGATGGCTGGATATGCACTCCTACGGTCTGCTTCAGGAAGAATATCGGGGAACGGGCCTGGATCGGGTCGAATCCGCCTGATTACGGCGATATACATACTACTGATTGATACGATCGTGCCCTGCCGCCGGGGATCGAACGTAATCGATAAAGTCCCGGCTCTCGGGAACCGATTCACTGTATAGTAACTCCATCGCCCCTTTCGTGGGCAAGCTGGGGCCGTACTGCAACAATATGAACCTGGGCGTAGCGTAAGAGGTGGGCATGGCAATCCCTGCATGGACTGAGAATCTGTCGGTGGCAAACGCTGAACTCGATGGGCACCACAAGAAAATGATCGAGTTGCTGATCGGGCTCTGGCAGACTGTCGAGCGGGGCGACGGCGGGGATGCCGTCACTGACATCCTGCGGGAACTCCTGCAATTGACCGTCCGGCACAATGCCGCTGAGGAAAAGCACATGCATGACCATCATTTCCCGGGTGCTGTTCAGCACGCGAGGCTGCATGAACACCTCATCCACGAACTGCGCAAAACCTATCTCGTTCCTCTCAGCAAGGGTCAACTTCAGATCACAGAAAAGGCAGTGGCATCGGCAGCACGCCTCCTGATCGATCATATTAAATCAGAGGATAAGAAATACGCAGCCTATGTCGCGGCAAGAGGCGCCGTGCCTTCCGCTTAGTCCGGCCGCTTTCAACGCAACCCCTCCCTGGTCCGTTCGTACAATCTTGAAACTTGTTTTGAATTCTGTGGTGCAATACCATTGGACTGTCGAGATGATCCGGCAGACCTGCCGTTCAGCACCTGAGACGGAGCAGATACGATGTATACCCTTGACGAATTTCTGGCCAGCGGCTGGAGCCTGGTTGTGTACGCCGATGACGACCTTGTCTACCGGTCAAAGGATTCCGACCTCATTCCCCTGCTTGATTTCCTGGATCGCGACCGGGAGTCCTCCCTACGACTGACCATTTTCGACAGGTACATTGGTCGGGCGGCCGCGCTGCTCATGGTGCTGATTCAGCCGCAACGGGTCTGTGCCGGCGTTCTCAGCGAGGGCGGGGCAATCGTCCTCCGGGAGAACAAGGTGCCCTTCGAGGCGGTGCGCCAGGTGAAGTATCTGATGGACATTGCCTCCGAAGGCATGTGCCGGTGGGAGAAGGCCGCTCAACATAGAACACCCGAGGAATGGTGGCAGGCGGTGAAGGTGATGAAGGAGCAAGATGAAAAAACACGCTAGGGCAATAGTCGTTGGGCTGCTGCTCGGCGGCCTGCTAGTCGGCTGTGGCGGCAATGAGAGTCCGTCCACGACAGCAACCGGAGCAACCGCTGACTATCTGCCGACCGCATGGGAGGGGACGGACATTACCCGATCCTCGGAAGTCGGAACGTTTGTCGGCGAGGCGCTCTATGAGCATATCAACGGCGG
>JAHIVM010000528.1 GCA_018816665.1 Candidatus Zixiibacteriota bacterium | reverse complement strand
TTTCACCAAACAGCAAAGAATCGTATTGCGGAACTGCGGAATTATCGACCCAACGAACATGGAAGAATACGCCGCTCGGGGCGGTATCCGCGCGGCCTTTATCGATGACCTGGAAAGCCGTCTGGCGCCCACCAGTGAACCGGACGCCCTGTTTCAATCTCACGATATCTCGTTCAAGGGGGGACTGGCTTACCAACTGACCCCTGAGCTTTCGGCCGGATTCGGGATGGGCTGGTTAATTGAAAAAATCGGCTCCTGGCGGGGATCATCGTTTAATCTCGATTTTGGCGGCCTGTACCGGGTCAACAAAGCCCTCCACCTGGGGGCCTCGGTCACCAACCTCGGAGGCGATTTCCGGCTCCGCCTGGGCGGGGAATCATCGGATGAAATCTCGCTGCCGACCACGTACCGATTCGGCGGATCGTATCGGTACCGTCGGGTCCTGGGAGCGATGGATTTTGTTTACCTCGACGAGGAAATGCATTATCATCTCGGCGGCGAGGTTGAAGTGCACGAGGTGCTGGCGCTCCGGGCCGGATTCATGACCGGCTATGACACAAAAGATATCACGGCGGGCGCGACCTTCACTCATCGCAACTTCGCCTTTGATTACGGATTTGTGCCCTATTCGGATGAACTGGGCAGTGCCCATATGTTTAATATGACGGTTAGTTTGTAGATACAATCTGGAAGAAGCTGTAGGAGAGTTTTTGGTATGGCAAAGTACAAAATCGCCTGGCTGCCCGGCGACGGCGTTGGGAACGACGTGATGGAGGCGGCCAGAATCGTTCTGGATAAACTGAATCTGGATGCCGAGTATCCGCACGGTGATATCGGGTGGGAATTCTGGAAAACCGAGGCCAACCCGCTGCCGGATCGCACGATTGATTTGCTGAATAATACAGATTGCGCCCTGTTCGGCGCCATCACCTCCCTCCCCAAGGAAGAAGCCGAAAACGAGCTGATTCCGGAACTACAGGGCAAGGGACATATTTATTCCTCGCCGATCGTTCGGCTGCGCCAGGAGTTTAATCTCCGCACCAACCTGCGCCCGTGCCGGGGTTACGAGGGCAACCCCCTGAACTACCGCGACAATATCGACCTGGTTGTGTTCCGTGAAAACACCGAGGATCTGTATGTTGGCGTTGAGTTCCATCCGCTCCCGGATGAAGTCCGCGCGGCAGTCAAAAAGCACAACAAGAAAATGGCCCGTTTTGACAGCACTCCCGGCGAAGACATCGCCGTGTCGCTGCGTATCAACACGCGCAACGGTTGCCGCAACATCATCACCGATGCTTTCGAGTATGCCAAAAAGTTCGGACGGACAAGCGTAACGGTGGTTGAAAAGCCGAACGTCATCCGCGAGACATCCGGTTTGATGGTTCGCACGGCTCGCGAAGTAGCCAAAAACTATCCGGGTATCGAGCTGTGGGAAACCAACATCGATGCCATGTGCATGTGGTTGATCAAAAACCCGCTGGATTACGGCGTGATTGTAACCTCGAATATGTTTGGCGACATCGTGTCGGATCTCTGTGCGCAGTTGGTCGGCGGTCTGGGCTTTGCAGCCTCGGGTAACATCGGTGACAAACTGGCCGTGTTCGAGCCGACTCACGGGTCCGCCCCGAAATATGCCGGTCAGTACAAGGTCAACCCGATGGCCATGCTGCTGTCGGTCAAGATGATGCTCGACTGGCTGGGCGAGGGCGATATGGCGACGCGCCTGGATAACGCTATTGCGGCGGTGATCAAAGAAGGCAAGGTTCGCACCTATGACATGGGCGGATCGAACACGTCGCTGGAGGTTGCCGAAGCGGTAGCCGCTAAGCTATAAGATATCAGCTTAACCGTTGATTATAGTGAAGCCGTCGTCCGGGTAACCGGGCGGCGGTTTTCTGTTGAGGGGGGATGGTGCATCACTTCTTCAGACGTGGGATGCGTCCGGGTGGCCCCCTCAAACTTGTTTGAGGGGGGGAAGATTTTCGTCAACCGACGGGTGGCCCCCTCAAACTTGTTTGAGGGGGGATTGGTTGTCGCCAACCGGTCACGGCAGGTCTCCGGGGCATCGTATGGATGGCTTGGGGCTGATCGCGTAAAGCATGCGGATGACGCAATCACTCAGGCTAATGGAGACCTGCCCTGCGTGGGGCGACGGGGTCAATTGGGAGAGTGACGATTTGCGTTTCCAAGTCATGCTCAGCCAGCGCCGCCCTGAGCCGGCCGAAGGGGCGAAGCATGGTTTAGGCCGTTGGCTGGACTGCGCGGATTTGTAGATCGGGTTCTGAGTCCGTCCTCGGACGAGAAACCCGACGTGCAGGGAAGGAATCAGAGTGTCGGGTTCTCAACCCGCCCGTTCGACGGTTCTCGGAACCCGACCTACATAATTCAAACTCGATTCGGCCGGTCGGAGGCCATCCGTGTACAATAGTCAGAGTGTAATGTACGGATTCGGGGGAGGTGTGTGAGTGACTCGTTCAATTGGAATACTGTCCTTGCTGCTGGTACTTGCAGGCTGCGCGGACGTTGCCGCACGGGGCGTGAGTGTCTACCTGGACGCTGAGGAGCAGGTACCCGTCGTCGAAATCATCGATGTTGATTGTCTGCCGGTGAGCATAGTCCTGTACGACAGCACAGGCGAGGAACTCGGCCTGATTTTCGATGACACCGCTTGCGAGAGGAACCGGATATTTCCAACTCACTACCGAACCAGAGACGGGCAGGACGTCTCCCTCGAAGGAGTCGACGTCACAGCCTGCTTCTGCCGTATCCGGGTAGGTGCAGAAGAAACGCCGCGACGGGGAATCATGGAGGCCATGAACGATTATTGGGTCAGCATAACAGTGGACAGTTGCTTGCCGGTGACAGCGACCCTCCTGGATGCCGCCGGCGATAGCCTCGGCGTGTTTCTTGACGACACGGTCTGCGGCTGGTGGGGCTGCACGCCGAGTGAAATGCAGCGGTGGCTGGCCAGAGCATCAGGGGACACTGTGCAGAACTCTTTCTCTCTTCCCAGCGGCGCATACTTCTTTCGCTACTCCAGCGGCGACTCGTTGTTGTTCACCAGGAAGATCCTTCTTCTCAAATAATGTGACAGGGAGCCTTCGTCAGATCTGTTTGAGGAGGAATAAGTCGGTGTATTGCGGATGACACAATCATTCTGGCTAATAGAGACCGGTTCTGCGTGGGGGATTGACCGGCTCGTCTCGGGACCCGGCAGGCAGTTCATGTGTACAAGCATCAACACGCCTTGTTGCAGTACCGGGGAGAGACCATGAAAACTTCGATAGCGATTGTCCTTGCCGCCCTCACGCTCACCGCCTGCATGGGGCCACGCCCACCGCTCACTCCGGAAGTTTACCTGAAGTCAACCACCTTCCAACCCGCGATCCAACTCCCGGCCCTCAATTGCGAAAGGGTACAAGTGTATCTGTACGACCGCCGCGACAGAGAAATCGGTCTCGCTTTCGACGACACCGGGTGCGCCGAACAGAGGTTGGCCCTCACGGCCTACACAGATACCTCCGGTGCCCGCAGATCGTTCGATGAGGTCAATGTCAAGCAGCTCTTTTATCGTTTTGTTTTCGAGGATTCAACCTCGGAGAGATGCCAGGTTTTGCCTGAGTACGGATATGGGGCGATCCAGATTGAGGTCGATAGCTGCATGCCGCTGACGGGCAACCTCTACAATGTCAAGGGAGAGAAGCTCGGATCGATCGTTGATGACACAATCTGTGGATGGTGGGGATGCAGCGAGAGCGAGTTGCAGGCGTTCGTTGATAATAGCCGCATCAACCCCGATGATTCTACGGACCTCCAGCCCGGTGTCTACTTCTTCGTTCTGAAAACCGGCGATTCGACCCTGGTGACGAAGAAATTGCTGCTGATGAAATGAGGGGTTCTTGTAGGGCATGGTGCGTCTTCGGACCTGCCGCGACTGTGCTTCTGGCAGCAATCCGATGGGCGAGCCCTCAGCTGTCAAACCGATGGCCGTCAATAAGTCATGGTGAGCTTGTCGAACCATGGCTTACTTTATTCTCGGGCTGGTGCAGTAAGTCACACTTCGACAGGTTCAGTGTGACTTGATGATGACTACGCGGATTGAATGGCTGCTTCTGTCTGCGGCGGGTCCGAAGACGCACCCACACAAATCAGAATACCGAATATCCCTACTTCTTCAGCGCGTTCAAACGTTCGATAATCAACGCCCGGGCGGCCGCGACCGCTTTTCCCCGATGACTCACGACGTTTTTTTCATCGACTGTCATCTCAGAAAACCGTTTGCCTGCCGGGGGGAAGAAAAACACGG